>CAZEGY010000150.1:0-7911 GCA_964511815.1 uncultured Rhodovulum sp. | reverse complement strand
CCCCGCGGGCGGACGCGAAACGCGTCCGCGGGGCGGCCACGCCCGGATCGAGAGCTTCAGGAATGCTCGGCACCCCTTCCCCTCCGCGCTCGCGCGCTCCGGGGAACGGCCCGGCCGAAGCGGTGCTTCGGCGTGTCGGGCCGACGTCCTCGCGGGCGGAGCCCGCTTCGATCGAAAGGCGGCGTGGGGTGCGTCGTGTAGCTTGACCATCGGGAAACCACGATTCCCGGCGCCGTGTCCGGACCGGGCACATGGGTCACGGATCGGGCCGGACGGGACGCATCGGCGGCACCCGCGCGCATCAGGCCGGGGCGAGCGCGCTTTCGGCCGCCGCGCGGATGGCGCGGATGTTCTGCCCGTACGGGGCCGGGTCGCTCACCGAGCCGCCGGCGAATACTGCCGAGCCGGCGACGAGGACGTCGGCGCCGGCCTCGACGACGCGGGGGGCGGTCGTGGGCGTGATGCCGCCGTCGACCTCGACGTGGATCGGGCGGTCGCCGATCATCGTGCGGAGGGCGCGGATCTTGGCGAGGGTCGAGGCGATGAACTTCTGGCCGCCGAAGCCCGGGTTCACCGTCATCACGCAGACGAGGTCGACGAGGTCGAGGAGGTCGCGCGCCGCCTCGGCCGGTGTCCCGGGGTTGAGGGCGAGGCCGGGGCGGGCGCCGGCGGCGCGGATCGCCTGGAGGGTGCGGTGGGTGTGGGGGCCGGCCTCGGCGTGGATGGTGACGATGTCGGCGCCGGCGGCGGCGAAGGCCTCGACGTAGGGGTCGGCGGGGGCGATCATCAGGTGGACGTCCATGAGGGTCGCGACGTGGCGGCGGATCGCCTTCACCAGCGGCGGGCCGAAGGTGAGGTTGGGGACGAAGTGGCCGTCCATCACGTCGACGTGGACCCAGTCCGCACCTTGCGCCTCGATGGCGCGGCACTCGGCGCCGAAGTCGGCGAAGTCGGCGGAGAGGATCGACGGGGCGATCTTCGGGGTGCGGGTGAAGGTCATGGGGTCCTCCTGTCGGCGTCGAGGCCGCCGGCGAAGACGCGGCTGGCGCGGATGTCGGTCTCGTCGATGGTGCTGAGCGCCGCGGCGTCGAGCGGGGCGGCGGCGGTCTGGAACAGGCGGTTGGCCTGGCGCAGGCGGGCGCGGTCGAGGGCGTTCCTGATCGAGCGGGCGTTGGCGAAGTGCGGCTGGCCGCGGCGGAGCGCGACGTACTCGGCGAGCGCCGCGGCGGCGGCGTCGGTCAGGGTGTAGTTCTGGTCGGCGAGCATCTGGCCGGCGATGCGGTTGAGCTCGTCGTCGGTGTAGTCGGGGAAGTCGATGTGGTGGGCGATGCGCGAGCGGAAGCCCGGGTTCGACTCGAAGAAGCGGTCCATGCGGTCGGCGTAGCCGGCGAGGATGACGACGAGGTCGTCGCGGTTGTTCTCCATCACCTGGAGGAGGATCTCGATCGCCTCCTGGCCGTAGTCGCGCTCGTTCTCGGGGCGGTAGAGGTAGTAGGCCTCGTCGATGAAGAGGACGCCGCCCATCGCCTTCTTCAGCACCTCCTTGGTCTTCGGGGCGGTGTGGCCGATGTACTGGCCGACGAGGTCGTCGCGGGTGACGGTGACGAGGTGGCCCTTGCGCACGTAGCCGAGGCGGTGGAGGAGGTCGGCCATGCGGAGCGCCACCGTGGTCTTGCCGGTGCCGGGGTTGCCGGAGAAGGACATGTGCAGCGTCGGGGTCTCGTGGGCGAGGCCGAGCTTCCTGCGGGCGCGCTCGACGAGGAGGAGCGCCGCGGTCTCGCGGATGCGGGTCTTGACCGGGGCGAGGCCGATCAGGGTGCGGTCGAGCTCGTCGAGGACCGCGCGCACGCCCGACTCCTCGTACTCGCTGCGGAGGTCGACCGTGGCCGGGACCGTCGTGGCGTCGGTGGCGTCGGCAGCGGTGGCGGCGGCGGCTTCCCCGATCTCGGCGGGCATGGTCATGGCGGGCTCCCGGGTGGAAAAAGGCGCGGGCAGGGGGGGCCGCCCGCGAGTCTGGGAGGGGCGGGGCGGGTGATGTCACCCACCCTGCGGGGTCAGGCGTAGCGCTGGCCCTCGGGCCGGTCGCTGGCGTAGGACTGGATGGTGTAGCGGACGCTGCGGCCCTCGGCCTCCTGGCGGATCAGGCGGAAGCCCGGCTCCTCCTTCGGGCGGTTGGCGATGAAGGAGAGCCGCACCGACTCCCAGCCCGGGCTCGCGTCGAAGGCGAGGACGCGGATGTAGCGGTCGCCGTACTGCTTGCGGCACTCGTTGAGCTCGTAGACGAGGGCGGCGGCGTCCGGGTTGTCGAACATCGGGTGGCCCCACATCTCCCAGTAGCTGTTCCGCGGGTGCGGGTCGTCGGTGTACTCGAGGCTCACCGCCCAGCCCTTGTCGATGCAGTACTGGACCTGCTCGTGGATCTGGGCGTCGGTGAGGTCGGGCAGGAAGGAGAAGGCGCCTTGGGTGACTCGCATCTCTCGGCTCCTCAGCTCGGGGTTGCGGTGGGGGCGAAGTCGGGGGTGTCGGTCGAGGCGTAATTGAAGGTGACGTCCTTCCACACCTCGAGCGCCTGGGCGAGCGGCGTGCAGGTCTTCGCCGCCTCGGCGAGGATCGCCGGGCCTTCGGCGAGGTAGTCGCGCCCGGCGTTGCGGGCGTAGATCATCGCTTCCAGCGCGACGCGGTTGGCGGTGGCCCCGGCGGCGATGCCGTGGGGGTGGCCGATGGTGCCGCCGCCGAACTGGAGGATGACGTCCTCGCCGAGGTGGTCGATGAGCTGGTGCATCTGGCCGGCGTGGATGCCGCCCGAGGCGACCGGCATCAGCTTGTTGAGCCCGGCCCAGTCCTGCTCGAAGAAGACGCCGTTCTCGAGCGCCTGCGGGGTGACCTCCTCGCGGCAGATGTCGTAGAAGCCGCGGGTGGTCGCCGGGTCGCCCTCGAGCTTGCCGACGACGGTGCCGGCGTGGATGTGGTCGACGCCGGCGAGGCGCATCCACTTGGCGATGACCCGGAAGCTGACGCCGTGGGTCTTCTGGCGGGTGTAGGTCGAGTGGCCGGCGCGGTGGAGGTGGAGGATCATGTCGTTCCGCCGCGCCCACTTCGCCATCGACTGGATCGCGGTGTAGCCGATGACGAGGTCGATCATCACGATGGTCGAGCCGAGATCCTTGGCGAACTCGGCGCGCTCGTACATGTCCTCCATCGTCGCGGCGGTGACGTTGAGGTAGGTGCCCTTGACCTCGCCCGTCGCCGCGCTCGCGCGGTTGACCGCCTCCATGCAGTAGAGGAAGCGGTCGCGCCAGTGCATGAACGACTGCGAGTTGATGTTCTCGTCGTCCTTGGTGAAGTCGAGCCCGCCCTTCAGGGCCTCGTAGACGACGCGGCCGTAGTTGCGGCCCGAGAGGCCGAGCTTGGGCTTGACGGTGGCGCCGAGGAGGGGGCGGCCCCAGACCTGGAGGCGCTCGCGCTCGACGACGATGCCGGTCGCCGGACCCTGGAAGGTCTTCACGTAGGCCGTCGGCAGCCGCATGTCCTCGAGCCGCAGGCCCTTCAGCGGCTTGAAGCCGAAGACGTTGCCGATGATCGACGCGGTCAGGTTGGCGATCGAGCCCGGCTCGAAGAGCTCGAGGTCGTAGGCGATGTAGGCGAAGTACTGGCCTTCGGCGTTCGGGACCGGGTCGACGCGGTAGGCCTTGGCGCGGTACTTCTCGCAGGCGGTGAGGCGGTCGGTCCACACCACCGTCCACGTCGCCGTCGAGCTCTCGCCCGCGACCGCCGCCGCCGCCTCGACCGGGTCGACGCCGTCCTGGGGCGTGATGCGGAAGAGGGCGATGATGTCGGTGTCCTTGGGCTCGTAGTCGGGCTCCCAGTAGCCCATCTTCTTGTACTCGAGCACGCCCGCGCTGTAGCGGGCCTTTCCGGTGAGGGTCTGCGCTCCGTCGGGCATGGTCACTCTCCTTCAGGCGGCCTCGGCCGCGGTGACGGTGGGGTCGAGGGCGCCGCTCGCATAGCGGCGGGCCATATCGTCGAGCCCGATCGGCTCGATCGCGTGGGCGTGGCCGGCGGTGCCGAAGGCCTCGAAGCGTTCGCGGCAGAGCGCCTCGAGCTCGGCCATCGCCGGGATCAGGAACTTCCTCGGGTCGAACTCGGTCGGCTTGTCGGTCGCGACCTTGCGGAACTGGCCGGTCATCGCCATCCGGCAGTCGGTGTCGATGTTGACCTTGCGGACGCCGTGGCGGATGCCGCGGACGATCTCCTCGACGGGCACACCCCAGGTCTGGGGCATCTCGCCGCCGTGGGCGTTGATGAGGTCCTGCAACGCCTGCGGCACCGAGGACGAGCCGTGCATGACGAGGTGGGTGTGCGGGAGCTTGGCGTGGATCGCCTCGATGACGCCGATCGCGAGGATGTCGCCGTCGGGCTGGCGGGTGAACTTGTAGGCGCCGTGGCTGGTGCCGCAGGCGATGGCGAGGGCGTCGACCCGGGTGCGGGTGACGAAGTCGACGGCCTGGTCGGGGTCGGTCAGGAGCTGGTCGTGGGAGAGGGTGCCCTCGGCGCCGGAGCCGTCCTCGGCGGCGGCCTCGCCGGTCTCGAGGGAGCCGAGGACGCCGAGCTCGCCCTCGACCGAGGCGCCGACGGCGTGGGCCATCCGGGCGACGCGGTCGGTGATCGCGACGTTGTAGTCGTAGGAGGCCGGGGTCTTCATGTCGGCCTCGAGCGAGCCGTCCATCATCACGCTGGTGAAGCCGTGGCGGATCGCCGAGAGGCAGGTCGCCTCGTCGTTGCCGTGGTCCTGGTGGAGGCAGACCGGGATGCGCGGGTGCATCTCGGCCAGCGCCTCGACCATGTGGCGGAGCATGATGTCGCCGGCGTAGGAGCGGGCGCCGCGGCTCGCCTGGAGGATGACGGGGGCGTCGGTCGCCTCCGCCGCCTTCATGATGGCGAGGCCCTGCTCCATGTTGTTGATGTTGAAGGCCGGCACGCCGTAGCCGTGCTCGGCGGCGTGGTCGAGGAGTTGGCGGAGGGTGATGAGGGCCATCGAGGTTCCTTTCAGCGCCAGACGAGGCGGGTGGCGGCGTCGGCGACCGCCTGCGGCGTGATGCCGAAGTGGGCGTAGAGGTCGCCGGCCGGGGCGGAGGCACCGAAGCCCGACATGCCGACGAAGGCGCCGTCGCAGCCGATCATTGCCTGCCAGCCCTGGCGGATCGCCGCCTCGACGCCGACCATCGGCGCCTCGCCGAGGACGGACGCGCGGTAGCCGGCGTCCTGGGCGGCGAAGAGCTCGAAGGAGGGCGCGGAGACGACGGCGGCGGCGATGTTCTGGCCGGCGAGGAGGTCGGCGGCGGCGAGGGCGGTCGCGAGCTCGGAGCCGGTGGCGACGAGGGTGACGTCGCGCGCGCCGTCGGGTTCGCGGAGGACGTAGGCGCCGCGGGCGGTGAGGTTGGCGTCGGTGTGCTCGCGGCGGACCGTCGGCAGGTTCTGGCGCGAGAGGCAGAGGAGCGTCGGGGTGCGGGTCGCGCTCATCGCGATCTCCCACGCCTCGGCGGTCTCGACCGCGTCGGCGGGACGCAGGACGGTGAGGTTCGGGATGGCGCGGAGGCTGGCGATCTGCTCGACCGGCTGGTGGGTCGGGCCGTCCTCGCCGAGGCCGATCGAGTCGTGGGTCATCACGAAGGTGACCGGCAGCCCCATCAGCGCCGCGAGCCGGATCGCCGGGCGGCAGTAGTCGGCGAAGGCGAGGAAGGTGCCGCCGTAGGGGCGGAGGCCGCCGTGCAGCGCGATGCCGTTCATCGCCGCGGCCATGCCGTGCTCGCGGATGCCCCAGTGGACGTAGCGGCCGGCGTAGTCGTCGGCGGTGACCGGGGTCATGCCCTTGGTGCGGGTGTTGTTCGAGCCGGTGAGGTCGGCCGAGCCGCCGACGGTGTCGGGCAGGGCGGCGTTGACCACCTCGAGCGCCATCTCGGAGGCCTTGCGGGTGGCGACCTTCGGGGCGTCGGCGGCGAGCCGGCGCTTGTGCTCGGCCAGCGCGGGCACGAGCTCGGCGACCGGGCCACGGGCCTGCGCGAGCTCGAAGGACGCCTGGTGGGGGGAGGCGGCGAGGCGGCGCTTCCACGCGGCGCGGGCCTCGGCGCCGCGCCGGGCGATCGCGGTCCATGCGGTGCGCACGGCCTCGGGGGTCTCGAAGGGCGGCAGGGTCCAGTCCATGCCGGCGCGGGCGGCGGCGATCTCGTCGGCGCCGAGCGGGGCGCCGTGGACGTGGTGGGTGCCGGCCTTCGTCGGCGCGCCGCGGCCGATCACCGTGCGGCAGGCGATCATCGACGGCCGCGGGTCGGCGCGGGCCGCCTCGATCGCCGCGGCGATGGCCTCGGGGTCGTGGCCGTCGATCGCCTGGACGTGCCAGCCGGAGGCCGCGAAGCGCAGGCCCTGGTCGATCGAGGTCGAGAGCGAGGTGGCGCCGTCGATGGTGATGCGGTTGTCGTCCCAGAAGACGACGAGCCGACCGAGGCGCAGGTGTCCGGCGAGGTCGATCGCCTCGTGGCTGATGCCCTCCATCAGGCAGCCGTCGCCGGCGATGACGTACGTCCAGTGGTCGACGAGGTCGTCGCCGAAGCGCGCGTTCAGCATGCGCTCGGCGAGGGCCATGCCGACGGCGGTGGCGATGCCCTGGCCGAGGGGGCCGGTCGTCGTCTCGACGCCGAGGGTGTGGCCGTACTCGGGATGCCCGGGGGTCGCCGAGCCGAGCTGGCGGAAGGCGCGGAGGGCGCCCGCGCCCATGTCGGGATAGCCGAGCAGGTGGTTGACGCCGTAGAGCAGCATCGAGCCGTGGCCGGCGGAGAGCACGAAGCGGTCGCGGTCCGGCCATGCCGGGGCTTCGGGGTCGATCTTGATGTAGCGGTTGAAGAGCACCGCCGCGACGTCGGCCATGCCCATCGGCATGCCGGGGTGCCCGGAGTTCGCCGCCTCGACGGCGTCCATCGCGAGGACGCGCAGGGCGTCGGCCATGACCTTCTCGTCCGCCGGCGGCGGCAGGGTCTCGTGCCTTGTCATGTTACGCTCCCTTCAGGTGCGCTTCGCGGTGTCGACCAGCCGCAGGATCAGCGGGGTCAGGATCAGCTGCATCGCGAGATCGAGCTTGTTGCCGGGGATGACGATCGAGTTCGCCCGGGTCATCCAGCTGTCGTGGATCATCGAGACGAGGTAGGGGAAGTCGATGCCCTTCGGCGACTTGAAGCGGATGACGACGAGGCTCTCGTCCGCCGTCGGGATCCACCGCGCGATGAACGGGTCGGAAGTATCGACCACCGGCACCCGCTGGAAGTTGATGTCGGTCTCGGTGAACTGCGGGCAGATGCAGTGCACGTAGGCGTGCATCCGCCGCAGGATCACGTCGGTGACCGCCTCGGTCGAGTAGCCGCGGCTCGCCCGGTCGCGGTGGATCTTCTGGATCCACTCGAGGTTGATGACCGGGACGACGCCGATCTTGAGGTCGGCGAGCTCGGAGAGGTTGACGGCGCCGTTCGCCACCGCCCCGTGCAGGCCCTCGTAGAACAGGAGGTCGCTGTCGTCCTCGAACGGCGCCCAGTCGGTGAAGGTGCCCGGCGCCGCGCCGTACCTTTCCGCCTCGCGGTCGTCGTGGACGTAGTGGCGGGTGCGCCCTCGCCCGGTCTCGCCGTACTCGCGGAACACCCGCTCGAGCTCGTCGAGGATGTTGGCCTCGTAGCTGAAGTGGCTGAAGGTCGCCTCGCCCGCCTGGAGCCGCGCCTCGAGCTCGGCCTTCATCGCCAGGCGGTCGTAGCGGTGGAAGGCGTCGCCCTCGATCGACACCGCCTTGATGCCCTCGCGGCGGAAGATCTGGTCGAAGGTGTGCTTGACCGTGGTGGTGCCGGCGCCGGACGAGCCGGTGACCGAGATGAT
>CAZEGY010000149.1:0-7918 GCA_964511815.1 uncultured Rhodovulum sp. | reverse complement strand
CCGCGCGGCATGATCGGTGCGGGCCGAGCACAGTGGCGGGAATCCGCCGTCCCGGCGCCGGGCACTGGACTCGTGGCCGTCGCCCGTGCCCTTGTCCGCGGCTGTCAGTAGCGATCACGGATCCAGTCCCCTTGCGCACGCTCCTCGTTCTCGCCGCCCTCGCCATCGCCTCCGCCGCCCATGCCGGGAGCGGGCAGGAGCCGGACGGGAAGGCCGTCGCCTGCCTCGCCGAGGCGGTCTACTTCGAGGCCCGCGGCACCGGCCCCGAGGGCGAGGCCGCCGTCGCCCACGTCGTCCTCAACCGCGTCGACGCCCGCGGCTTCCCGAGCACCGTCTGCGGCGTCGTCGCCGACGGCTGTCAGTTCTCCTACCGCTGCGACGGCCGCTCCGACGCCCTCGCCGACGCCAGGGCCCGCGCCCGCGCCTATGCGGTCGCCGAGGCCGTCCTCGCCGCCGACGACGACCCGACCAACGGCGCGATCTTCTTCCACTCCGCCCGCGCCGAGCCCGGCTGGTTCGCCCGGCGCGAGCGGGTCGCGCGGATCGGGGGCAATGTCTTCTATCGCTGAGGGCGTGCGTTTCCGGGCGGTCGCAGCGGGCTTCCTCGTGCTCGCCGCGATCCCGGCCGCCGCAATCCCTGCCGCCGCCGACGCGCCGCCGTTCCGGGACGACCGTTCCGGCCCCGCGGAGATCGTCGCCTCGCTCTACGACGCGCTCGACCGCCACGAGTACGCCCGCGCCTGGAGCTACTTCGGCGAGGAGAAGCCCGTCGCCGACTACGCGACCTTCGTGAAGGGCTACGCCGACACCGAGAGCATCGCGCTCCGCACCGGCGCGGTCACCACCGAGGGCGCCGCCGGCAGCGTCTACGGCGCGGTCCCCGTCGCCATCGCCGCCACCGCCAGCGACGGCACGACCGAGGTCTTCGCCGGCTGCTACACCACCCGCCAGGTCCAGCCGGCGATCCAGGAGCCGCCCTTCCGTCCGCTCGAGATCGTCGCGGGCGAGCTCGCCCCGAGCGACGCGGCGCTCGACGCCGCCGTTCCCGCCGACTGTCCCGCGCCGTAGCGCGGCTGACCCGGCGTGCGAGCCCGCACGTCCATGTGCCTGCGCTCGCACGGGAAATCCACCGGCCCCGCCGTCGGACCATCCGCAAGGGATGTTAACGAATTACTTTAACAGGCGCAAATCCGCCGAGCCTATACTCGCAACTGGACTGTCGCTGTTCGGAACGACCTAATAACGCTGCCAAGCAACAGCGCCGGAACCAGCCGCAGTGCCCCCCTTCGCCCGCGCCATCCTCGCCGTCGTCGCGACCCTCGCCCTCGCCAACTGCACCGCCACCGCCCCGACCGCGACGCTGAGCACCCGGAGCGCCCCGCCCGACACGGTGGCGCCGGTCGGTCGGGCCAGCGGCGCCGACCTCGCCTGCCTCGCCGAGGCGGTCTACTTCGAGGCGCGCGGCACCGGCGCCACCGGCGAGTCGGCGGTCGCGCACGTGGTGGTGAACCGGGCGCGGAGCCCGAAGTTCCCGGACACGGTCTGCGGCGTCGTCGGCGACGGCTGCCAGTTCTCCTACCGCTGCGACGGCCGCCCCGACGTCCTCGCCGACGCCCGCGACCGCGCCCATGCCTACCGCGTCGCCGAGACGGTGCTGGCCGGCGCCCCCGACATCACCCGCGGCGCGCTCTTCTTCCACGCCGCCTCGGTGGCGCCGGACTGGTTCGACACCCGCCCGCGGATCGGCAGGTTCGGCGGCAACGTCTTCTACCGCTGACGGCCGCCGACCGCGAGCCGACCGCGCCTCCCTCTCGCCACCGCCGGCGGAAGCGGCTAGCGTCGCGGCCATGATTCCGCCGCGCCTCGCCGCCCTGCTCGTCGCCGCCCTCGTCGCCTCGGCGCCGTCCGCTCCCGTGTCCGCCGCCGATGTCGAGGGCGAGTGCGTCGTGCTGCTCCACGGCCTCGGCCGCACCGAGACTTCGTTCATCGTGATGGAGGAGCTGCTCTCCGGCGCCGGATACCGGGTGGTGAACCTCGGCTATCCCTCGACCGAGTACACCGTCGAGGAACTTCTCGACCACGTCACCGCCTCGGTGGCGGAATGCGGCGACGACCGGGTCAACTTCGTCACCCACTCGATGGGCGGCATCCTCGCCCGCGCCTGGCTCGCGAGCAACCGCCCCGACAACCTCGGCCGCGTCGTGATGCTCGCGCCCCCCAACTCCGGCTCCGAGGTCGTCGACGCCTTCGGCGAGCTCGCGCTCTTCCCGCAGCTGACCGGCCCGGCGGGGACCGAGCTCGGCACCGGCCCCGACGGCATCGCCGCCCGCCTCGGGCCGGTCGACTTCGACCTCGGGGTCATCGCCGGCAACCGCTCGCTGAACCCGGTGTTCTCGGCGATGCTGCCCGGGCCCGACGACGGCACCGTCTCGGTCGCGAGCACCCGCATCGAGGGCATGGCCGACCACATCGTGCTGCCCGTCACCCACACCTTCCTGATGAACAATCCCCTCGTCATCGCCGAGACGATGGCCTTCCTCCAGACCGGCAGCTTCGACCACGACCTCGGCTGGCCCGAGCTCGCCCGCCGGATCACCGCGGGCGTGCCCTGAGCCTCAGCGCGCCGCCGCGAGGCGTGCCGCGATCTCCGGCCGCGCCGCCTCGACCCGCGCGGCGTAGTCGGTCGGGAAGGTCCAGTAGCGCGCCCCCGACGGCGCCGTGCCCTCCGCCAGCCGCCGCTCCTCGGGCGTGAGGTGGAAGAGCAGGGCGAGGAGCATGTCGTTGCTCACCCACGGGTCGTCGTACCAGAAGGTGTGCGAACTCGCCGCGAGGTCGGGCATGTTCGCCGGATGGACCTGGAGGATCTCGATCTCGCCCGCCGCCGCGGCGGCGAGCAGCGCCTCCGCCGCCTCGGGCGGGAGGTCGTCGAGATCCGGCCGCCCGGCCCGCGAGCCGCGGTTGACGACCGCCGCGAGGCGGAGCGCGCTGTCCCCGAGGTTCAAGGCCGTCGTCACCCGCCGCGCGAAGGGCGCGTAGGCGTCGAGGTCGGCGACGAAGTCGCGGAAGTCGGCGTCGGGGGCGGCGTGGTAGACCTCGCCGACCCGGCCGGCGACCTCCGGCCGCTCGCGGGCGAGGCGCCCGAGCGCGTCGCTGCCGACCGTGCCCCCGGCGCTGTAGGTGAAGACGTCGATCCGGTCCGCCGAGGTGCGCTCGGCGAGGAGCGCGACGAGATCGGCGAGGTGCGGCGCCGCGCCGAAGGCGGTCTCGATGTCGCGGCCGTAGCGCAGGAAGTTCTCCGCGGTCGGCCAGACGAAGAGCACGACCACCGCCTCGCGCCCGGTGAAGTGGCGGATCTGGGCCGCCTGCCCGGCGGCGCGCTCGACGGTGGTGTTCGCCCCGTGGACGTAGACGAGGATGTCCTTCGACCGGCTCGCGGCGAGCGCGGCCTCGATCCCGGCGAGCCAGCCGTCGGCGCCGGCGTCGCCGACCGTCCCGGCCTCGGCCATGCGCTCGAGGTGGATGAAGGGCCGGTCGCCGGTCGCGCCCGTCGACCACTCGCGGAGCTGGTCGAGGGTCGAGTCCTCGCCCCCGATCCGCAGCGTCGCCGTCCCGACATGGAGCCTGCGGTCGGGCGCGACGGTGTAGACGCGCCCGTCCCGGCTTCCGACCGGCAGGCGGTTCGTCGCGTAGAAGACCTCGATCCGGGCATCGGTCGCGAGCGCGTCGGCGACCCCGGAAAGGCCGGTGCCGTCGTCCTGGAAGAGCAGCGGCGCTGGCATCAGCCGCATCGGCGGGTGATGCCAGACGAAGAACGTGATGACCGCCGCGGCGATCACCACGACAACGGCAAGGATACGCAGCACGACGTCCGACCTCCGTGGCGGGGTTATGGTGCGGTCAGCCGCGGGCGCCGCCTCCGGGTGTCCGTCCTCCGCACGGGAACGGGACTGCCCGCGCGACCTCATCGACCCCGACGCCCCACACCCCGAGAATGCATGACCGCGTCGATCTAAGCGCAGTTGACCGCGCTGCGGAACAGGGAAAACGCGGCTCCCCTCGAACCCATCGAAGGCGTGAACGGGACTTGATCCGGCGGCGCCGCGCCCCGTTAATGCGCGAGGGTCAGGGGGAGGGCGACAGTGAAGGCACCGTCCGTGGCGTGGCGCGGGCTCGCGGGGCTCGCGTCGATCGTTCTTCTCTCCCTCCTGGCCCGACCCGGCGCCGCCGAGGACAGCGTCGCCCCGGCCACGACCCCGCCCCCGGCCGTCTGCACCATCGGCGTCAGCGTCGAATCGCTCTACGAGCTCGACATGGCGGGCGATACCTTCAAGGCCGGCCTCTGGATCTGGACGCTGTGCCCGTCGAGCCTGCCGCGCCCGCCGATCGAGACGATCGCCTTCCCGACAGCGGCGCAACTCGCGCGCGACCCGGTCGAGGCGACCGTCCTCGGCGACGGGCGCACCTACGCCTCGCAGCACATGGTCGGGACCTTCCGCTTCAACTGGGCGATGACCGCCTATCCCTTCGACCGGCACGCCGTCGTCATCCCGATCGAGGAGACCGAGTACGGTGCCGAGCGCGTCGTGTTCGAGCCCGACACCGCCCAGTCCTTCCTCTCGCGCGACATCCAGGGCGACCTGCCGGAGTGGAAGGTCTCCGGCCTCACGCTGACGACCCGGGTCAACACCGAGGAGTCGGACTACGGCTTTCCCGGCGGGGACGCCTCGCACTATGCCACCGCCGACGCCGCCTTCACCCTCGACCGCACCAGCCTCGTCCCGTTCCTCAAGCTGACCTCGGGCGTTCTCGCCGCCGCCTTCATCGCCTTCTTCAGCTTCTTCTACGACCCCCACGACAAGGGCAGCTTCGGCGGCAAGCTCGGCCTCCTCGTCGGCGCGCTCTTCGCGACGCTCGTCAACATGCGCGCCGCCGACACCACTCTCGGCGACATCGCCGAGCTGACGCTCGTCACCGAGGTCCATCTCGTCACCCTCGCCTTCATCGTCATCCTCGCGCTCCTGGCGCTTCGCGACCGGCTGCAGGTCGACGACGGGCGGACCCTGCCCCATCCCCACTGGACGCGCCTCGGAGCCTTCGGGATCGGCTACGTCGTCGTCGTCGTCGCCCTGATCCTCTACGCCCGGTTCTCGTGAGCCGTCGCCCGAGGGTCGGCGCGCGACGGTCGGCGAGCCGTCGGCGAGCGCACGGCGATTGACAGTGCCGGCGGCGCCCGTTGTTCTCTCCGCAGGAGAACGACAGCGCCGGAAGGGAGAGCGACATGTCCGGGGGCGGGCCAGAGCACTACACCGCGAGGCCGAAGGGGATGCTGCCGAACAGCCGCTTCCCGCTCCTCGTCCACCGCGCCGGCGTCCCCGGCGGCACCGTCGAGGCGGTGCGCACGCGCTTCCGCGCCAACGGCTGGCTCAACAACTGGCGCTATCCCGGCATCTACACCTACCCGCACTTCCACTCGACGACCCACGAGTGCCTCGGCGTCGCCGCCGGCTGGATGGAGGTCGAGCTCTTCGGCCGCGGCGGCACCCGCGTCCGCGTCGGGACCGGCGACGTCATCGTCCTGCCGGCGGGGGTCTCGCACATGATGGTGGGCAACTCCGACGACGTCCTGATGGTCGGCGGCTACCCCGACGGCCGCGACTGGGACAACGTCCAGGAGGACCACCTGACCGAGGAGGCCCGCCGCGCCGCCGCCAAGCGGATCATGATGCTGCCGATCCCCGACCGCGACCCGGTGACCGGCCGGCCGATCGCCGAGTGGATCGACGCCCCCTCCTCCGTCGACGCCGACCTCAACGACTTCCGCGACGGCCTCGACCCGGTCTGACCGCCGCCACCTCCCGCCCGTCCCCCGACCATCGGAGCCCACATGGACCGCAACATCCCTCGGATCGGCTGCTGGCTCGGCCTGCCGAGCCCCGAGATCGCCGAGATCGCCGCCGCGACCGGCTTCGACTTCGCCATCGTCGACCTCGAGCACGGGCCGATCGGCATCGAGACCGCGCTCCGCATGCTGACCGCCCTCGCGACCTCGCCGACCGTGCCGTGGGTCCGCGTGCCCGACCCGTCCGAGGGCTGGGTCAAGCGCGCCCTCGACGCCGGCGCGGCCACCGTCGTCGTGCCGCGCGTCGACGACCTCGACACCGCCCGCCGCCTCGCCGGCTTCGCGACCTACGGCCCCGAGGGCCGCCGCGGCGTCGGCATCGCCGTCGCCCGCGCCTCGCGCTGGGGCCGCGACGCGCTCCCCTACCTCGCGCGCTGGCGGGCGGGCGGCGGCCTCGCGCTCCAGATCGAGTCGCCCGACGGCCTCGCCATCGCCGCCGAGATGGCGGCGATCCCCGGCGTCACCCAGCTCTTCTTCGGCCCGTCCGACTACTCCGCCGCCCTCGGCGCCGACCTCGACGACCCGCGCGTCGCCGAGGCCGGACGCACCGTCGCCGCGGTCGCCCGCGCCGCCGGCAAGGAGGCGGGCACCGTCACCTTCCCCGGCCACGGCTTCGCCGAGCTCGGCGCCCTCGGCTACACCCACGTCCTCGACGCGAGCGACATCGCGCTCGCCGTCGCCGCCTTCGACGCCAGCCTCGCCGCCGCGAGACGGTCGCTGGCATGAAGGGCACGCTCCCGATCGACCCGCGCGGGCTGATCGAGGAGGCCTACCGCATGGAGATCGGCCCCGAGGACTGCCGCACCATCTTCCTCGACTGGGCCATCGGCCTTCCCGAGGGCGGCGGCCCCGCCGAGGTCGCCGCCCTCCTCGACCACTACGGCCCCGGCCATCCCGACCACCCGATGACGGCGGTCCTCCGCGAGGGCCTCGAGCGCGAGGCGCCGCCCCCCGGGCGCCGCCGGCGCCGCCGCTGAAAGGACGCCCGGCGATGGAGCTCGGCCTCTACACCTTCGCCGACGTCGGCACCGACCCCGCGACCGGCCGCCGGATCGGCCCGGCCGAGCGCCTCCGCGACCTCGTCGCCGAGATCGCCCTCGCCGACGCGGCGGGCCTCGACGTCTTCGGCCTCGGCGAGCACCATCGCCCCGACTACGCCGCCTCCGCCCCCGCCGTGGCGCTCGCCGGCGCCGCCACCCGCACCGCGCGCATCCGCCTGACGAGCGCGGTCACCGTCCTCTCCTCCGACGATCCCGTCCGCGTCTTCCAGCAGTTCGCGACGCTCGACGCGCTCTCCGGCGGCCGCGCCGAGATCATGGTCGGCCGCGGCTCGTTCATCGAGTCGTTCCCGCTCTTCGGCTACGACCTCGACGACTACGACGCGCTCTTCGACGAGAAGCTGCGCCTCCTCCTCGCCCTCGGCGACGGCGAGCGCCTGAGCTGGCCCGGCGGCCGCTTCACCCCGGCCGTCGACGGCTGCGGCGTCTATCCCCGCCCGACGCAGCCGCGGCTCCCGGTGTGGATCGCCGTCGGCGGCACGCCGCAGTCCGTCGTCCGCGCCGGCACCCTCGGCCTCCCCCTCGCCCTCGCCATCATCGGCGGCGAGCCGGCGCGCTTCGCCCCGTTCTTCGACCTCTACCGCCGCACCGCCGCGCAGGCCGGCCACGACCCCGCGCGCCTCGCCACCTCGATCAACGTCCACGGCTTCGTCGCGGAGACGAGCCGGCAGGCGAGCGAGATCTTCTACCCCGCCCAGGCCGCGGTCATGGACCGCATCGGCCGCGAGCGCGGCTGGCCGCCGACGAGCCGCGCCCAGTTCGAGGCCGCCCGCGGCCCGAACGGCGCGATCTTCGCCGGCAGCCCGGCCGAGGTCACCGACAAGATCCTCGCCGCCCACGAGATCTTCCGCTTCGACCGCTTCCTCATCCAGATGGCGATCGGGGTCATCGACCACGCCGCCCTCCTCCGCGCGATCGAGCTCTTCGCCACCCGGGTCGCCCCCGAGGTCAGGAAGGCGAC
>CAZEGY010000148.1:0-7921 GCA_964511815.1 uncultured Rhodovulum sp. | reverse complement strand
CCACGATCCGGTCGCGCGGTCACACCCCGGCGATGCGGCGGTCGAGGGCGCGGTCGAGGGCCGCGGCCATCGGCTTCGCGGTGCAGGCGGCGTCGTAGGGCAGGCCGCGGTTGATCGCGTGGCCGGGGCCGGGATCGGCGCGGACCGCGTCGTAGTCGCCGCGCAGCCAGGAGAAGCGGTCGCTGAGGCCCCAGGTGGCGATGCCGGTGACCGCGGGCTGGTCGAGCACGACGTCGAGGAAGCGCGCGGTCTCGTCGGCGACGCGGGCGTCGCGCTCGGCGAGGGGGAGCGCGAGGTCGTGCTCGAGCACGTCGAGCTCGGTCACCCGGATCTCGACGCCGAGACCGGCGAGCTCGGCGAGGAACTCGGCGAGGCCGCGGCGGTCGAGGGGACCCTTGGCGAGGTCGAGGTGGCCCTGGATGCCGAAGGCGTCGATGCGGGCGCCGCGGCGGCGGAGATCCTCGACGAGGCGCAGCGCCGCCCGGCGGCGGGCGCGGTCGACGGGGTTGGCGTACTCGAGGCCGTACTCGTTCAGCATCAGCCGCGCCCCCGGCGCGAGCTCGGCCGCGGTCTTGAAGGCGGCGTGGACGTAGCCGGGGCCGAAGGCGCGCAGGAAGGCGTTGGCGCGGAGGCCGTCGGGGCGGTGCCCGGGCTCGATCGCCTCGTTGACGACGGTCCAGGTCGGGATGGCGCCGGCGTAGCGGCCGAGGACGGTCTCGAAGCGCCGGCGGACGAGGCCCCAGTCGGGCGCCTCGGCGAGGCGGGCCTTCACCCAGTCGGGCGTGCCCCAGCCGGGGGTTCCCTGCTCCCAGAGGAGGGCGTGGCCGTTCAGCGACTGGCCGCGGGCGCGGGCGAAGGCGACGAGGCGGTCGACGGGCGCGAAGCGCAGGCGCCCCTCCTCGGGCTCGAGCGAGCTCCACTGGAGGCTGTACTCGGGCGTGATCTCGGCGCAGCGCGCGCCGGCGATGCCGGCGAGGAGCGGGTCGCTCTCGACGTGGTGCATCTCGAGACAGGTCCCGAGCGCGATCCGCCCCGGCGCGGCGCGCGCCTGGTCAGGAGCGCGCACGCGGGCGTCTCCGAGCGCCGCGCCGAAGAGTACGGGGCTCGAGGCCACGAGGCCGATGAAGGCGCGTCGTCCGACGTCCATGAAAGCCATCCCCCACCGAAATGACCTCCCGACACTGGCGCGGCAAGGATTAACGAACTCCTGCCTGCGAAGCCGCGGCGGCATGGCGAGGTTAACCAAAGGTTGATCGTTCGGCGCCGGGGGTCAATCGAAAAATCAACCGCCGGTCGATCCTATTGGCGCAGGGGCTCGGGTGCGGGCGCCGACAGCGCCGCGACGAGGGCGTCGCGCATCGGCTTCGGGCGCAGGTCGGAGTCGAAGGGCAGGCCGCGGTTGAGGCCCGGGCCGGTGCCGTCGCGCCAGGCGTTGCCGTAGCCGGCGAGATCGTCGGGGGTCACCGCCAGCCACGAGTAGCGGTCCGACAGCCCCCAGGTGGCGACGCCGAGGACGCCCGGCCGCGCCAGCACCGCGTCGAGGTAGCGCCGCACCTCGTCGGCGACGCGGCGGTCGCGGGTGGCGGGGTCGGCGGTGTAGTCGGCCTCGCGCACGTCGAGCTCGGTCACGACGACGGCGAGGCCGAGCCCTGCGACCGTGTCGAGGAAGGCGCCGATGCGGTCCTGGTCGACGTGGCCCTTGCGGAGGTCGAGGTGGGCCTGGAGGCCGATGCCGTCGAGGGGCGTGCCCGCCGCGCGCAGGCGCTCGAGCAGGCGGAGGAAATGGTAGCGCCGGTCGTCCTCGACGGCGAGCGCGTACTCGAGCCCGTACTCGTTGATCATCAGCTTCGCCCCCGGCTGGAAGAGGCGGGCGGTCTCGAGGGCGCGGGCGATGTAGTCCGGGCCGAAGCCGCGCAGGAAGACGTTGGGGCGGAGGCCGTCGTCGCGGTGGCCGGTGTCGATCGGCTCGTTCACCACGTCCCAGAAGTCGACGACGTCGCCGAGGCGGGGCACGACCGAGGCGATGTAGAGCCGGAGCGGTTCCCAGTCGCCGGCGAGGAGCGGCTCGACCGCCCAGGGCGGCACGCTCTCGTCCCAGAGGAGCGTGTGGCCGTAGACGCGCTTGCCGCCCGCGCGCGCGAAGTCGGCGATGTCGTCGACCGCGGCGAGCGACAGCGCGCCCCGCGCCGGCTCGACCGCCGCCCACTTGAGCTCGAGCTCGGGGGTGATCGAGGAGCACTCGCGAGAGATGAGGTCCCGGTAGGCGCGATCTTCCGAGAGTTGCGAGAATCGCACGGCCGCACCGAAGAACCGTCCGCCGGAAGCGGCGGCCGACGCAAGTGTCGGCATGCTCGCGCGGCCAGAACCGGCACCACCGGCAAGTGTGGCGGCGGCGGATCCGACAAGAAGTTCCCGCCGGTTCAGAGACAGTTTCACGGACGGTTCACTCAACCGACGTCAGATATGTAGAGGAAACTGCATGATCTATGATGACCATCGGTCGATGACCTCCAGAGGAGTTGATGTAATCCCTACTCGACCTGTGTCGTTCGAACGCTGGGTCTCAGCGCTCGTTACCGGGCCGCCGGGGATCTGTGGCAATGGATTCGACGCGAACGCGGCCATTCCTCAAGTATTAACCATTTAGTAGTCGTTCCTGGTAAGGGGTGCTCTAGTTAACCAAAACCTAACACCAATGCGCGTATGCCTCAACCGGCCATTGACGGAATTGAGTATGTGCAATACCGCGTCGTCCGGGGATTGCCTGTCGAAGATGTCTGAAGAAGTTCGCTGTCGTGGAAGCACGGGCGGGCCGTGGATGTCTCACGGGCGCTCTCGGGTATGCGTATTCGTGGAAGTCGTGGCAATGCGCGGTGCCCGGCGGAACTTGAGGTGGACGACGTGGATCTGATCCTTCTCGCGATATTCATCGTCGCTCAGCTCGCCTATACGGCGAGCCTCGGCTTGACGTTCGTGCTGCGGCGGCTTCCGGTGAACTGGGTCGACATGTCGGAGGTCGAGCGTCTCGGGCCGGGCGACTATCCCTACATCGTGCTGTTCTATCCGGTCCTCCGCGAGCTCGAGGCGACGATGCGGACGACCTTCCGCTCGCTCGCCCGGCTCGACTACCCGGCGGACCGCTTCCGCGTCGTCGCGATCCCGAACGAGACCGACGAGCTCACCGTGCAGTCGCTGCGCAAGCTCGCCCGCGAGTTCCCGTTCCTCGAGGTGCTCGAGGTGCCGCCGACCTCGGACCCGCGCTGGCGCGTGGTCTGGGACGCCTGGGACGGGTGCGAGAAGGCGTACTGGTGGCACGAGGGCCCGCGCGCCGGCGTCCGCGACCTGCCGCCGAAGAAGACCCGCCAGCTCGTCTACGCCTTCTACACCATGGCGCGCGAGATCCGCGGCGAGGACTTCCTCGTCGACTACATCGACGCCGACAGCTGCCCGCCGTCCGACCACTTCCTCGCCGCGGCGGTCGGCATCCGCCACTACGACGTGCTCCAGGCGCAGAACGTCGCCGGCAACCTCCTCGACAGCTGGGCGGCGACCTTCCACGCCATGGACCACATGGCCTGGGACGGCCAGACCTACCCCCACCTGTCGGCCAACGGCCGCCAGCCCTACTGGGTGCTCGGCAAGGGGCTGTTCTTCAAGGCCTCCGACCTCGTCGCCCTCGGCGGCTTCCATCCGTGGCTGACGATCGAGGACCCCGAGGTCGGGATGCGGTTCTGGACCAACGGCAAGCGCCTCGGGATCATCCGGAACCCGCTGATCGAGGAAGTGCCGGTGACCTTCGGCCACGGCGTCACCCAGCGCAAGCGCTGGGTCGCGGGCTTCTTCCAGAGCCTCGCCTCGCCGCTCCGCGACATGGGGATGACGCCGTGGCAGCGGGCGCGGGCGTGGCTGAACTTCGTGCCCTGCCTGTCGCTGTCGATCAACGCCATCGGCCTGCCGGCCGGCGCCTGGGCGCTGTGGCAGTACTGGATCGGCTCCGACCTCGTGCCGCTGTGGCTGTTCTGGCTGTCGATCGCCAACGTGACCGCGACCGCGGGGCTCATGCTCTCGCAGTACACCGCCGTCTGGCGGCGGAGCGCGCTGGTGCTGCCGACGTGGCGGGCGCGGGTCGTCTACCTGCTCCGCGTCAATCCGCTCTTCCTGATGGGCTGGTGGCTGTTCTGGACCGTGCCGCTGTTCATCGGGCTCAAGATGTTCTTCCAGGACGGCGGCCTCGTCTGGGAGCGCACCGTCAAGAACAACGCCAACAACGACCTCATCCTCGAGAAGCTCAAGGAAGCCCCGGCCGAGCCGGTGCGGGCGGTCGGGTGAGGCCGAGACTGTCGTGACTGTTGCAAGCAAGGAAGAAGTGCACATGACGAGGGGACATGTCCTTATCACGGGAGGCGCGGGGTTCATCGGCTCGCACCTGACCGACGAGCTCCTGGAGCGCGGCTACGAGGTGACGATCCTCGACGCCCTGCTGCCCCAGGTCCACGCCGACGGCGACAACGACGCCGACGGCTGGCCGACCTACCTCGATCCGAAGGCGCGGCGCATCAAGGGGAACCTGCTCGACGACGGCGTCTTCGCGGCGGCGCTCGACGGCATCACCCACGTCGTCCACCTCGCGGCGTCGGTCGGCGTCGGGCAGAGCATGACGAACATCGTCGACTACACCCGCAACAACGTCATGTCGGCGGCGGTCATGCTCGAGGTGCTGTCGCGGATGCCGCGCGACGCCGACGGCAACCACCCGATCCGGCGGATCGCGGTGGCCTCGTCGATGTCGATCTACGGCGAGGGCGAGTACCGCGACGCCGCCGACCGGGCGGTGGCGCCGGGCCTGCGCTCGCACGAGCAGCTCGCCGGGAAGGACTGGGAGCTCGCCGACGACGCCGGGCGGCTCCAGCCGATGCCGACGAGCGAGAGCAAGCTGCTCGAGCCGGCCTCGATCTACGCCGTCAACAAGCGCGACCACGAGGAGATGTTCCTCTCGGTCGGGCGCGCGCTCGGCATCCCGACCGGGGCGATGCGGCTCTTCAACGTCTACGGCTCGCGCCAGGCGCTCAGCAACCCCTACACCGGGGTCGCCGCGATCTTCATCTCGCGGCTCCTGAACGACCAGCCGCCGCTGGTGTTCGAGGACGGCGAGCAGCGCCGGGACTTCGTCCACGTCAGCGACGTCTCCCGCGCCTTCGCCGTCTTCCTCGACAGCGACCTCGAGATCTGGGACGCCTTCAACGTCGGCAGCGGCGGCTCGATCACGGTGAACGAGATGGCGCGCACGCTGGCGCGGCTGCTGCACAAGAACATCTCGCCCGAGATCCTCGGCAAGTACCGGGTCGGCGACATCCGCCACTGCTTCTCGGACGTCTCGAAGATCCGCCAGGTCCTCGGCTTCGAGCCGCGGCGGCGCTTCGACGAAGGCATGGCCGAGCTCATCGAGTGGGTGCGCACCGCGGGCCAGCCCGTCGACCGCAGCGCCGAGAGCCTCGCCGAGCTCGACCGCAGCAAGCTCGTCGTCTGACGCGCCGCGGGCGCGCGGGACCCGGTCCCGCGCGCCCGTTCTCCCCGATCATGGCCCGTTCGTGGCCCGCCTGCACCGGCCCGGGCGGACATCGCGCGGCCATCGCACGATTGACGCGCCCCGCTCGCGGATGCGACACCTTGCGCACCGACGACGCCGAAAGGGGAACCGGGCCGATGAACCATCACCGACCCGAGGACGAGTTGCCGCGCTTCGCGATCGCGGAAGCGGCGAAGGTCCGGCTGAAGCGCATCGGCGTCATCGACGTCGGCTCGAACTCGGTGCGCCTCGTCGTGTTCGACGGCATGGCGCGGAGCCCGGCGTACTTCTACAACGAGAAGGTGCTCTGCGGCCTCGGCGCCGGTCTCTCCGAGACCGGGCGGCTCAGCCCCGAGGGCTGGGAGCGGGCGCGCGCGGCGCTCCACCGCTTCGCCGCCCTCGCCGCGCGGATGGAGCTCTCCGGAATGATCGCCGTCGCCACCGCCGCGGTGCGCGAGGCCGCGGACGGGCCGGAGTTCTGCGACCTGATCGAGCGCGAGACCGGCCTCCAGCTCCACGTCGCCAGCGGCTCGGAGGAGGCGCGGCTCGGCGCGCAGGGCGTGCTCCTCGGCTGGCCCGAGGCCGACGGCCTCGTCTGCGACATGGGCGGCGCGTCGATGGAGCTCGCCCGGGTCGGCGGCGGGGCGATCGCGGCCTGCGCGACCTCGCCGCTCGGGCCGCTCCAGCTCGCCGACCTCAAGGACGACGACAAGCGCGACAAGGCGATCCGCAAGGGCATCAAGGCCTTGCAGCGCGAGGTTGGCGGAGAGGTCGCGCGGCTGTTTCTCGTCGGCGGCTCGTGGCGGGCGATCGCCCGGCTCGACATGGAGCGCGTCGGCTATCCGCTGCGGGTGCTCCACGGCTACGCGCCGGATGTCCCGCAGCTCCTCGAGACCATCGAGTGGATCGCCAGGCAGGACCAGGCGGCGATGTCGGCGATGACCGGCACCTCGACCCAGCGGCTGTCGCTGGTGCCGCTGGCGGCGCGGGTTCTCGGCGAGCTCCTGCGCCGGTTCGGGCCGGCGTCGGTGGCGATCTCGGCCTACGGCCTGCGCGAGGGGTTGCTCTACCGGCAGATGCCCGAGGCGATGCGCCTCCTCGATCCCCTGATCGAGTCGTGCCGGCACATGGAGCAGGCGGCGGCGCGCAACCCCGGGTTCGGCGACGCGCTCTACCGCTGGCTCCTGCCGCTCTACGCGGGGCGGAGCGAGGGGGAGCGGCGCCTCGTCCTCGCGGCGTGCCTGCTCCATGACGTCAACTGGCGCGCGCACCCGGACTTCCGCGCCGAGCTCTGCTTCGAATCGGTGACCCGCGCCAACGTCGCCGGGCTGACCCACCCCGACCGGGTCTTCCTCGGGCTGGCGCTCCTCCACCGCTACAAGGCGGTGGTGGCGCCGGCCGACGAGGTCGCGCGCTACGGCGGCCTCCTGCCGCCGGCGCGCGCCGCCGATGCGGCGGTGCTCGGCCGGGCGATGCGGCTCGGGGCGATGCTGTCGGGCTCGGCGACCGGGGTGCTCGAGAACGCCATGCTCGTCCGCGACGGCGAGCGGCTCGTCCTCGTCCTCCGCGGGCAGGCGCGGGCCTTCGCCGGCGAGGCCGTCGAGCGGCGGCTCCAGACGCTCGCCCAGCGGATGGACTGCGCGTGGGAGACCGTGCTCGAGGACTGACCGCGACGGGACGGGGGCCGCAAAGATCGGGGGGGCCGAAAAATTAAAAGCGGCCTGCACCCGCAGGCCGCTCTCTTTCTTTCCCCCCCAGACTTGGGCCCGCACCTACGGTGTTTCGCTGGCGCCGGTTCGTCATCGGTCTCGTTGAATTGGACCGTGCGTCCGGAGCACTCCCTGATCGGTAGCGGGACTTAATCAGGTTCATGCGCGGGATGCAATGCTGAAATTACCTGAGCGCAACGCTCGCGGGGCGCTCGCGGGCGCTGCGCGCCGGGATCCCGGGCGGGTATCCGCCGGGCCGAGGGCGGGATTGCGTCGCCGCGGCGCTTCTCCTACACCGGCGCGACCGACACCGAGGCGAGATCGCGATGCGTCTGACCCGATATTTCCTGCCGATTCTCCGCGAGACGCCGTCCGAGGCGCAGATCGCCAGCCATCGCCTGATGCTGCGCGCCGGCATGATCCGCCAGGCGCAGGCGGGGATCTATTCGTGGCTGCCGCTCGGCTACAAGGTGCTGCGCCGCATCGAGACGATCGTCCACGAGGAGCAGCAGCGCGCCGGGCACATCCCGCTCCTGATGCCGACGTTGCAGTCGGCGGAACTCTGGCGCGAGAGCGGGCGCTACGACGACTACGGCGCCGAGATGCTCCGCATCAAGGATCGCCACCAGCGCGACATGCTCTACGG
>CAZEGY010000147.1:5503-7935 GCA_964511815.1 uncultured Rhodovulum sp. | reverse complement strand
GGCCCGTCGGGCCGACATCCTCGCGGGCGGAGCCCGCTTCGATCGAACACGGGCGGGCGAGGCGTCCGCCCGAGGAAACCACCCGTACTGGGAAACCACGGATTCCCGCCGCTCGTGATCGGGTCCGCACGGACGGCCGCCGGTATCGTGTCACTCCGCCGGCAGCTCCTGCCGCTCGCGGCGGCCGTCGATGTCGCGCTCGACGGTGATGGGGCCGAGGCCCGCTGGCAGCACCGGGGCGACGACGCGCGCGCCGTAGTGGCGGCGGAGGCCGAGGGCGTGGCCGAGGAGGATGCCGGTGAAGAGCCCCGGACCGCTCGAGTAGACCCGCCAGCCGCCGTCGGCGGCGACGGTGCCGGCCCGCGCCCGCTCCCATTCGGCGCTGGCGCGGTAGCGGTCGGGGTAGGCGAGGTCGCTGCTGCTGAAATAGGCGTTGCGCTGGCGCGGCGCGGCGTTGGCCACCGCCTCGGCGACGGTGACCGGGTTGGCGACGGCGAGCGCCTCCCAGAGCGCCTCGGCCTCGCCGAGCGCGGCCATCGCCTCGGCGTAGCGCAGGTGGGCGTGGACGTACATGAGCCCGATCTCGCGGCCGAAGAACGCCGCCGACTCGGCCCGGCGGAAGGTGTGCTCGGGGCCGCCGCGGTAGGCGACCGGGCGGTCCATCAGCCGGGCGCCGTCGGGGAAGAGCAGGTGCGCGCGGATCAGCGCGAGGTGGTGGCGGGCCTCGTCGGCGTCGAAGAGCCCGCCGAGGATCGCCCGGGTCATCGGGATCAGCGAGAAGGAGAGCCCGGTGCGGGTGTCCTCGGGGTGGAGGAGGAGCTCGGGCGTGCCGCCGGCGGCGTCGAAGATCGCGTAGCCGGCGACGGTGCCGCCCCGCATCAGGTGGCGGTGGAAGTCGGCGCGGATCGCGGCGGCGAGCGCCGCGCGGTCGTCGGCCTCGCGCGAGCGACCGGCCCGGCGCAGCACCGCGGCGTAGCGGTCGAGCTGCTGGTAGAGGAGCGCGACCGTCCAGCTCGACACCATCCAGTCGCGGAGCGTCGGGTCGGCGGGCTGGAGCGCGTCGTTCCAGTCGCCCTCGCCGTAGCGGACGAGGTGGGTGCCCGGCACGAAGCGCGCCCGGACCGTGGCGAGGAGCTTCTCGACGTGGACCGAGATCGGGTCGCGGCGCTCGGTCGCGGCGAGGTCGGCCTCGCGCCGCCACGCGGCGGGTTGGTCGAGGATCGAGAGATCCCCGGTCGCCTCGACGTAGTCGCAGAGCGCCTTCAGCGGCCAGACGATGATGTCGCCGTGGCTGTGGCGGTCGCGGATCCGGGCGTAGGGCTCGAGCATGAACCACTGCGGCCAGTCGCCGCTCGCCTCGAACTGCTGGGCGAAGACGGTGGTGACGATCTCGCGGACCACCCCGTCGTGCCCGAGCGCGAGCAGGAACTCGACCGGTCCCTGGCAGACGTCGCGGGTGCCCCACGCCGCGCCGCCCGACTGCTCGAGCCCGTGCGGCACGGTCAGGTGGATCATCGCGTTCTGGGCGAGCCACGGCAGCGCCGCGTCGAGGGCCGCGACCTCCGGCCCGCCGTGGAGGCGGAGGCCGCGGGTGACGTGGTGCCAGTAGCGCCGCGCCGCGGCGAGGCCGGCCTCGGGGTCGACGCCGGCGGCGTACTTCGCCGCCAGCCGGTCGGCTTCCGCCGGGTCGGCGAGGACGCCGACGACGGCGATGTCGAGCGCCGTCACCGGACGGGTGCGGAGGGCGACGAAGCCGCCGCCGCGGGTGACGCCGTCGGCGTGGAGGAGCTCGTCTCCGCCGATCGCCTCGACGGCCTCCGGGGTCGCGGTGACGAGGTGGTAGACGGCGTCGGGGTAGGTCTCGCCCCAGAGCCCGGCGGGATCGGGGCGGAACGAGATGCGCCGCGGGCCTTCGTCGACCGCGATCCGTCCGGCGGTGTCGCGCTCGCGCTCGCCGAGGACGATGCCGGCGAAGGCGAGGAGCCGGCAGGGGGCGCCGGCGACGTCGATCCGCCACTGCATCGCCGGGTCGTCGCCCGAGGCGGCGAGGTGCACGGTCAGGGTGCGGTCGCCGAGGAGGTAGACCCAGCGGCAGTCGCTCGGGCCCATCTCGAAGGCCGAGGGCTCGGCGAGGAGGCGCCAGCCGTCGGCGGTCTCGACGAGGAGGCGCAGGCCGCCCGAGCGGACGATGTCGTAGGGGTCGCGCGCCGCCGAGAACAGCCGGTGGAACGAGGTGTTGCCGACGCTGAGGAGCGACGCGAAGACCCCGTGCATCCACGCCGTCGCGCACATCGTCGTCTCGTCGGGGAGCATCCCCTGCCCGGTGCGCACGATCGTCCCGTGGCGGCGCGGCAGGGTGCGCTCCTTGTCGCGGAGGACGACGTGGCGGTCGCCCGGCGCGAAGAACGAGAGGAGTTGCCCGTTGGCGTGGT
>CAZEGY010000147.1:0-5403 GCA_964511815.1 uncultured Rhodovulum sp. | reverse complement strand
CGAGCGCGGCGGCGTCGAGGGGGCGGCCGGCGAGGGGCGGGGCGTCCTGGAGGAGGCTGCGGACCGGCGCCGCGGTCGCCACCGGCCGCGGCGCGAAGGCGGCGAGGGCCTCGGAGGCTGCGTCGATGCGGGCGAGGTCGCGCTCGTCCGACGCCTCCGGGTGGTCGGGCTCGTAGACGGCGAAGAAGCGCCACGTCGCGGTCGCGCCCGGGGCCAGGGTCTCGGTGTGCGACTGGATCATCGGGCAGGCGACCTCGTGCTGGAGGCGCGTGCCGGGCAGGCCGGCACGTGCGTCGATCGCGCCGCTGTCGCGGTAGCCGGGGCCGAGGAGCTGCATCGCGTCGGTGGCGAAGGCGGCGGCGCCGTCGAGGCAGCCGTGGGCGACCCACGGGTGGGCCTTGTTCTGCGCGAGGTTCTGCCGGCTCATCACCACCGGCCCGCAGAACGGGTGCCGGGCGAGGTGGTGGTCGACGTACTGCGAGGCGTAGGCCTCGTTGTTGGTGACGAAGCCGCGGCCGCCGAGGCCGACGTCCTGCACGAGCGTCGCGTCGCAGGCGACGGGCGCGGTCCCGGCGTTCGTCACCGCGACGTGCCAGAGCCAGAGCGCCCGCTCGGGGTGGAGCCAGAGCGTCGTCCGGTGGCGGAGCCCGGGCACCGCGCCCTCCCAGACGACGCGGTCGCCGTCGACGCCGACGGCGGCGCGCGCCCCGGGGCCGACGACCTCGACGACCTCGGCGCCGGTCCCGACGCGGAGGAACAGCCGGCCGATGCCGCCGTCGAGGGGCGAGCCCTCGACCTGGCTGACGAGGGTGCGCCCGGCGGCGCCGTCGTGGGTGATGGCGAAGACGCAGCCGTTCGGCAGGACGCTGACCGCGACGCCGGCGGCGTTCGCGATGCGGCGGAGGCCGAGGTCGTCCTCCCGCGGCGTCTCGAAGGTGCGGATGGCGGGCATCGTCTCTCTCCCGGGGCCGGCGTTCGTCCGGGCGACAGCGGACGCGACCACGTGGCCCGAGGCAACCCCGGATCGCGGGCGCGTCGCGGCGCCGTTACCCGCCCGGGGACGTCGGAGAGACCTCGGCGAAAGGGCTCCGATGCGCCCGGAGGCCGCGTCTGCACGCGCGCGTGCAGGGGGTCAAGGCGTTGATATTGCAAGGTTGTCCGTGTCGCGTTAACCGTCCGTTAGTGCTCGCAAAACGAGCAAAGGCGCGGGTGCGGGCGATTTTTGCGGAGCTCTGTCGGGGGAAGCGATCTCGGGATTGACGGGGGCGGGGAGATTGTCTCTAATCTCCATCGACTCAGTCGTGAATCGTATCGCGGGGCCTCTGGATGCACAGCTCGATCGTCGGCATCGCCGGCAGTCTCAGCCGACCGTCGCGCACGCGGGCGTTGGTCGATCTCGCCGTGAGCGGCGCCCGGCGGCGGTTCGACCGCTCGGGCGCGACCTTCGACCTCAACGACTTCGGCCCGTCGCTCGGGAGCGCGGCGCGGCTGGCCGACCTCGCGCCGGAGGCGCGGGCGCTGGTCGATGCGCTCCTCGCCGCCGACGCGCTGGTGGTGGCGAGCCCGGTCTACAAGGGGAGCTACAGCGGCCTGCTCAAGCACCTCTTCGACCTGCTCGATCCCGTGGCGCTCGCCGGCAAGCCGGTGCTGCTCGCCGCGACCGGCGGCGGCGACCGCCATGCCCTGGTGATCGAGCACCATCTCCGGCCGCTGTTCGGCTTCTTCGAGGCGGCGACGCTGCCGACCGGCGTCTACGCCGCGGACCGCGACTTCGCGGACGGCGCGCTGGTCGCGGGGCTGACCCGCGAGCGGCTCGACCGGGCGATCGCGCAGTTCGACCCGTTCCTCGCGCCGGGGCCTGCCGGTTGGGGCGATCCGCGACCGCGATCGCCGTGCCCGCCCGAACTCCAACGCGCCTGACCGCTGCCCGCGGGGGCGGGACGCCCGCGCACGACGACTTGCAACTCCAGGAAGGATGCATCCCATGAACGCCCTCACAGGCGGCCTTTCGAGGCTCGCGCTCGCCGGCCTGATCGCCATCGGCCTGACCGCCACCGCCGAGGCGGAGGACAAGACCCTCCACATCGGCTACCAGAAGTACGGAACCCTGATCCTCCTGAAGGCGCAGGGGCTCTTGGAGGAGAAGCTCGGGCCGCAGGGCTACACCATCGAGTGGACGCAGTTCCCGGCCGGGCCGCAGCTGCTCGAGGCGCTGAACATCGGGGCCGTCGACTTCGGCACCACCGGCGAGGCGCCGCCGATCTTCGCCCAGGCGGCGGGGGCGCCGCTCGTCTACGTCGGCGTCGAGCCGGCGGCGCCGCGGGCCGAGGCGATCCTCGTGCCGAAGGACAGTCCGCTCCAGTCGGTCGCCGACCTGAAGGGCAAGACGGTGGGGCTGAACAAGGGCTCGAACGTCCATTACCTGCTGGTCAAGGCGCTCGAGTCGGCGGGCCTCGCCTATTCGGACGTCGAGGTGGCGTTCCTGCCGCCCGCGGACGGGCGGGCGGCGTTCGAGAAGGGCGCCATCGACGCCTGGGTGATCTGGGAGCCGTTCCTCGCCGCCGCCGAGGCGGCAACCGGCGCGCGGCAGCTCGCCGACGGCACCGGGCTCGTCAACAACCACGAATACTATCTCGCCTCGCGCGACTTCGTCGACCGCGACCCGGCCGCCGTCGACGCCATCCTCGACTCGCTTCGCGAGGTCGACGCGTGGATCACCGCGAACAAGGACGACGTCGCCGAGGCGTTCGCGCCGGAGCTCGGGATGCCGGCGGACGTGCTCGCGGTCGCGGTCGACCGGGTGAGCTACGGGGTGCAGCCGATCACCCCGGAGGTGGTCGCCGCGCAGCAGGAGATCGCCGACGTCTTCTTCGAGCTCGGCCTCATCCCGACCGCGATCGAGATCGCGGCGGCCACCGCGGAGGGCAACTCGTGAGCCTCGCGACCGCGTCCCCGTCCCGCGTCAACGTCTTCTGGTTCATTCCGACCCACGGCGACGGGCGCTATCTCGGAACCGCCGCCGGCGGGCGGGCGACCGACCTCGACTACCTGAGCCAGATCGCCCGGGGCGCCGACCAGCTCGGCTACTATGGCGTGCTGCTGCCGACCGGGCGGAGCTGCGAGGACGCCTGGATCGTCGCCTCGACGCTGGTGCCGCTGACCAAGCGGCTGCGCTTCCTCGTCGCGGTGCGGCCGGGGTTGCAGCCGCCGACGCTCGCCGCGCGGATGACGGCGACCCTCGACCGCCTGTCGGGCGGGCGGCTCCTGATCAACGTCGTGACCGGCGGCGACCCGGTCGAGAACAAGGGCGACGGCATCTTCATGAGCCACGCCGAGCGCTACGAGGTGACGCGGGAGTTCCTGCACGCCTACAAGGCGCTGCTCGCCGGCGAGACCGTCACCGTGGACGGCAAGCATCTCCGCATCGAGGGCGGCAACCTGCTGTTCCCGCCGGTGCAGACGCCGAACCCGCCGCTCTACTTCGGCGGCTCGTCGGAGGACGCGATCGACGTCGCGGCCGAGACCGTCGACAAGTACCTGACCTGGGGCGAGCCCCCGGCGATGGTCGCCGAGAAGATCGCCAAGGTGAAGGCGGCGGCGCGCCGGCGCGGCCGCAAGGTCAGCTTCGGCATCCGCCTGCACGTCATCGTCCGCGAGACCTCGGAGGAAGCGTGGGCGGCGGCGGACCGGCTGATCGCCAACCTCGACGACGAGACGATCGCCAAGGCGCAGGCGATCTTCGCCCGCATGGACTCGGTCGGCCAGGACCGGATGCGGGCGCTGCACGGCGGCCGGCGCGACAAGCTCGTCGTCGGGCCGAACCTGTGGGCGGGCGTCGGGCTCGTGCGCGGCGGCGCCGGCACGGCGCTCGTCGGCTCGGCCGAGGAGGTGGCGGCGCGGATGGAGGAGTATCGCGCCGTCGGCGTCGACAGCTTCATCCTGTCGGGCTACCCGCACCTCGAGGAAGCCTACCGCTTCGCCGAGCTGGTCTTTCCGCTGCTGCCGCTGGCGCACGCCCCCGACCGCCCGGCGCTCGGGATCAACACCGGGCCGTTCGGCGAGACCATCGCCAACGAACTGCGTCCGGCGGCGGCGACCTCGTGACGACGGCCGTGCAGGCCCGCTTCCACGCCGGCCGATCGGCGGCGCTCCGGACGCTCGCGTCCTGGGCGCTGCCGCTCGTCCTGCTCGTGGTGTGGGAGATCGCGGCGCAGAGCGGGCTGATCGCGAGCCGGCTGCTGCCGGCGCCGAGCGCGGTCTTCGTGGCGTTCTGGGAGAGCCTCCGCGACGGCACGCTGCTGACCCACGCGGCGATCTCGACCGAGCGCGCGCTCAAGGGCCTGCTCATCGGCGGCGGGACCGGGCTGGCGCTCGGCGTCCTCTGCGGCGTGTCGCGGCCGGCGGAGACCGTCTTCGACTCCTCGATGCAGATGCTCCGCAACGTGCCGCACCTGGCGATCATCCCGCTGGTGATCATGTGGTTCGGCATCGGCGAGGAGGCGAAGATCTTCCTCGTGGCGATCGGTACCGCCTTTCCGATGTATCTCAACACCTTCCACGGCATCCGCACCGTCGACCGCGGGCTGATCGAGATGGCGCGGGTCTACGGGCTCGGGAACTTCGCGCTGTTCTGGCGGGTGATCCTGCCCGGGGCGCTGCCCTCGATCCTCGTCGGGCTGCGCTATGCGCTCGGCATCATGTGGCTGACGCTGATCGTCGCGGAGACCATCTCGGCGAGCTCGGGCATCGGCTACATGACGATGAACGCGCGCGAGTTCCTCCAGACCGACGTCGTCGTGCTCGGGATCATCGTCTACGCCCTGCTCGGCAAGCTCGCCGACGCGGCGACGCGGGTGCTGGAGCGGCGGGCGCTCGCCTGGCATCCGGCCTATCAGGCAACCGAAGGGACGACACGATGAACGCGAACGCCGCCATTCCGCTGGAGCGGAGCCGAGCCTTCGATCTCCACGACGTCGCTGGCGAGATCCCCGCGGACATCCCCGCGGCGGTGCCGTCGCCGCCGGCGGGCGGGTCGAAGGGCCGGCCGGTGGTGATCGAGGGGCTGACCAAGTCCTTCGGCGACCGGCCGGTGCTCACCGGCATCGACCTCGCCTTCGCCGCCGGCGAGTTCGTCGCCATCGTCGGCCGCTCCGGGTGCGGCAAGTCGACGCTCCTGCGGCTGATCGCCGGCCTCGACCGCGCCACCGCGGGCCGGGTCGTCGTCGGCGACCGGACGGTGGCGGCGTTGCAGCCCGACGTCCGCCTGCTGTTCCAGGACCCCCGGCTGCTGCCGTGGCAGCGGGTGATCGGCAACGTCGGCATCGCCCGCACCGGCGGCTGGCGCGAGGCGGCGGCGGCGGCGCTCGACGACGTCGGGCTCGGGGACCGCGCCGGCGAGTGGCC
>CAZEGY010000146.1:0-7961 GCA_964511815.1 uncultured Rhodovulum sp. | reverse complement strand
CCCCGGCGCAAGGCGTAGAAACATCCACCCAAAGTCCGCCTCTCCGGCGGCGGCCCGGATTGCATAGTGACCCCGCCGGCGGCGTGTCGGCGGCCCGCGGAGATTGCGCCGGCGGGTCCTGCGGATCGAGTGCGGGGAGGGGTCCCTTTGAAGGTCGCGATTCTCGCCGGGGGGCATGGCACCCGGCTCGCCGAGGAGACGCAGACGCGTCCGAAGCCGATGGTCGAGATCGGCGGACGGCCGATCCTCTGGCACATCATGATGCACTACTCGCGCTACGACCTGAACGAGTTCGTGGTCGCGCTCGGGTACAAGGGCGAGTTCATCAAGCACTACTTCGCCGACTACGCGGCGCTGAACGGCGACCTGACGGTGCGCATCGGCGGCCGCGACGGCGCGTCGGTGCAGTCGCACGAGCGGCCGCACCCGCCGTGGACGGTCGACCTCGTCGAGACCGGCGCCGAGACCCTGACCGGCGGCCGGGTCAAGCGGTTGCTGCCGTGGCTCGGCTCCGGCACCTTCATGCTGACCTGGGGCGACGGCGTCTCCGACGTCGACCTCCGCGCGCTGCTCGCCTTCCACCGCAGCCACGGCAAGCTCGCGACGGTCACCGCGGTCCGTCCGCCCGCCCGCTACGGCCACATGGTGTTCGACGGCGCCCGGGTCACCCGGTTCGCCGAGAAGCCGCAGGCCGCGGAGGGCTGGATCAACGGCGCCTTCTTCGTGCTCGAGCCGCGGGTGCTCGACTACATCGCCGACGACCAGACGATGTTCGAGCACGAGCCGCTCGAGCGACTCGCCCGGGACGGCGAACTGATGGCCTACCATCATCACGGATTCTGGGCCTGCATGGACACGCTTCGCGACAAGACGAAGCTCGAAGAGATGTGGGTATCGGGCAATCGGCCGTGGGCAACTTGGGAAAGAGATCAATGCGCGTCTTCGTCACCGGACATCGCGGCTATATCGGCGTCGTCCTGACCCGACTGTTTCAGGAGGCGGGTCACGACCTCTTCGGCTGCGACACCGATCTCTACGAGCGCTGCTCCTTCGCGCCCGCCGGCCCGCTCCCCGAGATCCCGGGGCTGCGCAAGGACATCCGCGACCTCGAGGTCGCGGACCTGCGCGGGTTCGACGCGGTCGTCCACCTCGCCGGGCTGTCGAACGACCCGCTCGGCGACCTCAACCCGGACATCACCTACGCGATCAACCGCCACGCCGCGGCGCGGGTCGCCCGCCTCGCCAAGGAGGCCGGGGTCGGCCGCTTCGTCTTCGCGTCGTCGTGCTCGACCTACGGCCGCGCCGGCGACGACTTCATCGACGAGACCGGCGAGATCCGGCCGGTGACGCCCTACGGCGCGTCCAAGGCCGAGGCCGAGGTCGACATCGCCGCGCTCGCCGACGGCGACTTCTGCCCGACCTACCTGCGGCCGGCGACGGCCTACGGGGTGTCGCCGCGCATCCGCTTCGATCTCGTGCTCAACAACCTCGTCGCCTGGGCGGTGACGACCGGGCGCATCCTGATGAAGTCGGACGGCACGCCCTGGCGGCCGATCGTCCACATCGAGGACATCTCGCGCGCCTTCCTCGCCGTCGTCGAGGCCGATCCCGCGGCCGTGCGCAACCAGGCCTTCAACGTCGGGATCACCGAGCAGAACTACCGCATCAGCGAGCTCGCCGAGATCGTCGCCCGGGTCGTGCCCGACTGCCGCATCGATTTCGCCGAGGGCGCCGGCCCCGACGCCCGCTGCTACCGCGTCGACTGCGACCGCATCCGCCGCGCCGTCCCCGGCTTCCAGCCGGTCTGGAACGCCGAGAAGGGCGCGCGCGAGCTCTACGACGCCTATCGCGCCGGCAACCTCACCCTCGAGGAGTTCGAGGGCCCCCGCTACCAGCGCATCGCGCACGTCCGCAAGCTGATCGCCGACGGCGTGATCGACACCGACCTCCGCCACGTCACGGCGCAGGCCGAGCCGGCACAGGCCGAGCGGGCGGCGCCCGCGGCCGGGAGCTTCGAGGCGGTCTGCGGCGAGGCGAGGTGCCACTCCTGCCACCACGTCGGGCTGCTGCCGGTGCTCGACCTCGGCACCATGCCCAAGTCCGACGGCCTCGTCGGCGGGGACCATCGCGGGCGCGAGCCGCGCTATCCGCTCCGCCTCGCCTACTGCCCGGACTGCACGCTGGTGCAGCTGCTGGAAACGCCGCCCCCGGAAGAGATGTTCGGGTCCGACTATCTCTACTTCTCCTCGTTCTCGCCCGCGCTCCTCGAGCACTCGCAGCGCAACGCCGAGGAGCTGATCGAGCGGCTCGGCCTCGGTCCCGACAGCCTCGTCGTCGAACCGGCGAGCAACGACGGATACCTCCTGAAGAACTTCGTCCGGCACGGCATCCCCGTCCTCGGCGTCGAGCCCGCGCCGAAGCAGGCCGAGGCCGCGCGGCTCGCCGACGTGCCCACCCGCTCGGAGTTCTTCACCGCCGGCTTCGCCCGGGCGGTCCGGGAGGAGGGGCTCGCCGCCGACCTGCTCCTCGCCAACAACGTCGTCGCGCACGTCGCCGACCAGAACGACTTCGCCGCGGGGATCCACGCGATCCTGAAGGACGACGGGCTCGCGGTGATCGAGTTCCCCTACCTGCGCGACCTCATCGAGCACGTCGAGTTCGACACCATCTACCACGAGCATCTCTGCTACTTCTCGGTGACGAGCGCCGATGCGCTGTTCCGCCGCAACGGCCTCTACATCAACGACGTCCGGCGCGTGCCGATCCACGGCGGCTCGCTGCGGCTCTACCTCGGCAAGCGCCCGGCGCCGAGCCCCGCGGTCGACGCGATCCTCGCGGAGGAGCGGGCGCTCGGGATGGACAGCTACCGCTTCTACGAGGGCTTCGCCCGGCGGGTGGCGGCGTTCCGCAACGAGGCGCGGGCGCTGATCGGCGCGATCAAGGCCGACGGCAAGCGCATCGCCGCCTACGGCGCCGCGGCCAAGGGCACGATCATGCTGAACTACCTCGGCCTCGACGAGCGCACGATCGACTACGTCGTCGACAAGAACGTGCACAAGCACGGCAAGTACATGCCGGGCGTCGGCCTCGAGGTCTGCGATCCGGCGCGCCTCATCGACGACCGGCCCGACTACGTGATGATCCTGCCGTGGAACTTCCGCCAGGAGATCATCGCCGAGCAGCGTCCCTATCGCGACGGCGGCGGCCAGTTCATCGTGCCAATCCCGAGCCTGGATATCGTCTGATGAAAGCGTTCGCCCTCGACCATGCGACCCCGGTTCCGGCCTCGCGGCCGGCGCCGGCCGCCTGCCCGTCCTGCGGCGGCGGGGCGGTCACCACCGTCTACCGGGTGCCGTCGATCCCGCACCACAGCTGCGTCCTGCTCGACACGCCCGAGGCCGCCCGGGCGTTCCCCCGGCGCGACCTCGAGCTCGCCTTCTGCGACGACTGCGGGTTCGCGTTCAACGCGATATTCGACGCTCCAGCGATGGCCTACTCGACCAACTTCGAGGAGTCGCAGCACTTCTCCGACACCTTCAACGCCTTCGCCCGCGATCTCGCCGGCGAGATCGCCGAGAAGTGCGCGGCCGAGGGCAAGCGCATCGTCGAGATCGGCTGTGGCAAGGGCGAGTTCCTCGTCCAGCTCTGCGGCCTCGCCGGCGCATCGGGGGTCGGAATCGACCCCGCCTATCGCGCCGACCCCGGCCGCACCCCCGGCGGTGCCGACGTGCGCTTCCTTCCCGAGCTCTTCGCCCCGTCGCATCACCGCCTGCCGGCCGACATCGTCATCTGCCGCCACACGCTCGAGCACATCGCCGACGTCCACGACTTCCTCGTGGCGATCCGCGAGACGATCGGCGATCGCCGCGACGTCCGCGTCGTGTTCGAGACCCCCGACGTCGCCCGCGTGCTGCGCGAGGGCGCCTTCTGGGACATCTACTACGAGCACTGCTCGTACTTCAGCGCCGGCACCCACGCCGACCTGTTCCTGCGCGCCGGCTTCGCCATCGACGAGGTGCGGCTCGACTACGGCGGGCAGTACATCATCCAGTACGCCCGTCCGGTCGCGCAAGGCGCCGCCCCGCCGCCGCCGGGCGCCCGCGCCGTCGCCGAGATGCGCCGCCTCGCCGCCGACTTCCCCGAGCGGGTCGGAGAGAGCCAGCGGTTCTGGCGCGAGCGGATCGCGCGCGCCCACGCCGCCGGGCGCAGGGTCGTGCTCTGGGGCGGCGGGTCGAAGGCGGTGGCGCTCGTGACCACGCTCGGCCTCGGCGCCGAGATCGCCGCGGTTGTCGACATCAACCCCTACAAGCAGGGCAAGTTCCTCCCCGGCAGCGGCCACCGCGTCATCGCCCCCGCGGAGCTTCCCGCCGTCGACCCGGGCCTCGTGATCGTGATGAACCCGCTCTACCTCGCCGAGGTGTCGCGGTCGCTCGCCGGACTCGGCATCGATGCCGAAGCCGTCGCGCTCTGAGGGCGCCGCGATGGCGCCCCTGGTCTCGCTGGCCATGCCCGTCCGCAACGGCGCCCGCTTCATCGAGCGGGCGATCGCCTCGCTGCAGGGCCAGCGCTTCGCCGACTTCGAACTCGTCATCGTCGACAACGCCTCGACCGACGCCACGCGGGAGATCTGCGAACGCTTCGCCCGGGACGACCCGCGCATCCGCTACGTGCGCAACCCCGCCGACATCGGCGCCGGCGCCAACTTCAACCGCGGCGCCGAACTCGCCTCGGGCGCCTTCTTCAAGTGGTGCGCCCACGACGACCTGATCGACCCGGGCTACCTCGAGGCCTGCGTCGCCGCGCTCGCGGCCGACCCGGCGGCGGTCATCGCCTACGGCCGGCTCGTCGGCATCGACGAGAACGGCGCCGAGACCGGCTACGTCGAGGAGCCGCTGCCGCCGGTCGCCGACGTGCCCGCCGCCCGCCGCTTCCGCATGGTGACCGACCGCCAGGGGCTCGACGCGGCGATCTTCGGGCTGCACCGCCGGTCGGCGCTGATGGCGAGCTCGCTGCACCTGCCCTACTACGGCTCGGACTGCGCGCTGCTCTCCGAGCTCGCCCTGCTCGGGACGTTCGTGCACGTCCCCGAGGCGGTGCTCTACAGCCGCGAGCACCCGACGCGCTCGGTCAATCTCGCCAGCACCGACCGCCTCGCCTGGCAGGCCGCGGCCGCCTCCGGCGCCACGGCACGCGAGTTCACCAGCCGCATCCGCCACCTCTACGCCATCGCCTGGCGCCACCGCGCCCGGGCGCCGCTGCCGCTGACCGCCACCGCCCTGACGCTCTGGGTGATGCACCCGGTCCGCCTCGGCCGGATGGCGCTCGAGGCGGTCGGCACGGTCTCGCCCGCCCTGCGCACCCGGCTCCGCGCCGCCGGGCTCGCGGTCCTCGCCCGCATCGAGCGGCGTCCTGCCCGCCGCGGCCGGCAGGACGCCTGACGCCGGCCGATGCCCGCGCGGCGCATCCCCGGCTTCCCGACGCTCGGGGGCTCGCGCAACCTCGTCGTGGTTCGCGCCGGGCGGGCGTCGCTGCACACCGGCTGGATCGACGGCCGCGCGCCGGCGGGCTTCGACCTCCTCGTCGCGCGCTACGAGCCCGGGCCGTCCCTCGACGCGCGCGACGGCCATGCCGAGGTCACCATCCCCGGCCGCAAGGTCGCGGGCTTCGCCCGCCTCTTCCGCGACCACCCCGCGCTCCTCGACCACTACGACTTCGTCGCCCTCTTCGACGACGACCTGCGGGTGGCCCAGCCCGATCTCGAGCGGCTGTTCGGGTTCGGCGACCGCTACGAGCTCGACCTCTTCCAGCCGGCGCTGTCGTGGCGGAGCCACTTCACCTACGCCGCCGTCCTCTGCAACCCCCACTACCGCCTGCGCTACACCAACTTCGTCGAGATGATGTGCCCGGTGTTCCGCGCCGCGCACCTGCGCCGGGCGCTGCCGCTCTTCGACCTCACGTTCGAGACCGGCATCGACATCCTCTGGTCCCGCCTCGTCGACCGGCCGCGGCTCCGCTACGCCATCGTCGACGACGTGGCCGTCACCCACACCCGGCCGGTCGGGACCACCATGCACCGCCAGGGCTTCGGCCCGGGCGAGACCTACGACGGCGCGATCGCCGCGCTCCTCGACCGCTACGGCGCCACCTTCCGCGGCATCGTCACCTATGCCGCCATCGACGGCAGGGGCCGGCGCACCGACTCGCGCCTCGCCATCATGCTGCGTTCGCTCACCCTCTGGCGCGCGTGGCCGGTGACGCCGATGCCGAAGCGGCACTTCCTCCGCTTCGTCACCGACTACCACCGCCACTGCCTGACCCGGCCGCTCAACCTCGGCCGGGTCGACATCGACCGCGGCGGCGGCGTCCCCTGCCGGACCCTGCCGCCGCCGCGCGCGCCGGTGGCCGGGCGCCTGCGGCGATGACCGAGGCGATCGGCGGAAGGATCGCCCGCGGCGCCGCGTGGAGCGCGGCGGAGACGTGGGGGCGCCACGCCTTCTCGTTCCTGATCGTCGTCGTGCTCGCCCGCCAGCTCACCGCCGAGGAGTTCGGCCTCGCCGCCCTCGCGATGGCAGCACCCCTCGTCCTCGGCGTCCTCGTCACCACCGGGGTTCCCGACGCGCTGGTGCAGCGGCCGGAGCTCGAGCCGCTCCACCTCGACTCCGCCTTCTGGCTCCTGGTGTCGGTCGGCCTCGCGGTGACGGTGCTCGTCTGGCTGGCGGCGGCGCCGGTCGCCCGCGCGCTCGGCGAGCCGCGCCTCGTCGAGCTCGTCCGCTGGACGGCGACCATCGTCTTCCTGCAGTCGTTCGGGTCGGTGCCGGCGGCGGTGCTGCGCCGGCACCTCGACTTCCGCCTGTTCGCGCTCCGGACCACGGTCGGGACCGCGGTCGGCGGCCTGACCGGCATCGCGCTCGCGCTCACCGGCTACGGGGTCTGGAGCCTCGTCGTCATGCAGATCGTGCGGGTGGCGGTCGAATCGACGATCCTGCTCGGCTTCGGCAGCTGGCGCCCGCGGCTGCGGTTCTCCCTCGCGCGCTGCCGGGACCTCTCGGGGTTCTCCCTGCCGCTGGTGGTGCAGTCGCTGTGGAACTTCCTCAACGACGAGCTGCCGAAGGTGATCCTCGGCGTCTGCATCGGCACGCAGGCGGTCGGCATCTTCGCCTTCGCCCGCCGGCCGGTCGAGTTCCTCACCCAGTGCTTCGTCGGGCCGGTCATCGCCGTGACCATGCCCGCGGTCTCCCGCCTCCAGCACGAGCCGGAACGCATCAACGACTTCTTCCTCAAGGCGACGCGGATCGCGGCGCTGGTCGGGTTCCCGGCCTTCGTCGGCTTCGCGGCGGTCGCGCCGCGGGCGGTACCGCTGGTCTTCGGCGCCCACTGGGCCGAGGCGGTGCTCGCGGTCCAGCTGCTGATGCCGCTCGGCCTGTTCCGCATCCTCGACAGCCTCTCCGGGCTCTCTCTGCTCGCGATGGGGCATTCGCGGCTGCTCCTGAAGATGAACGTCCTCTACAGCGGCTTCGTGCTCGTCGTCGTGCCGCCGGCGACGCTCCTCGGCGTGAACGCGGCGGTCGCGGGGGTGGTGCTCTGCAACCTCGCGCTGCTCCCGATCTTCTTCGTGCTCGCGAGGCGCCTCGCCGGGATCGACGTGCGCCCGGCGCTCGCCTCGTTTCCGCGGCTGGCGCTCTGCTCCGCCCTGATGGTCGCCGCGATCGAGCTCGCCCGCCACGCCGCGCCGGCCGACAGTTTCGCGGCAGCGGGGCTCGCCGGAGAGGTCGCGACCGGAGCCGTCGCCTTCGCCGCCGCCGCCGCGCTGCTGCTGCCCGGCGAACTGCGCCTCGCCGCCTCCCTCCTCGGCCGCCTGCGCCGCTGACGGGGCGTCTCGGGCGACCTCCGCGAAACCATGGCCGCGCCCGTCGGCCGAGCGGCCGTTTCGCACCTTTCCAGAGGGCAAGCTACACGACTCT
>CAZEGY010000145.1:0-8000 GCA_964511815.1 uncultured Rhodovulum sp. | reverse complement strand
CGCGAAGCGATGCTTTCTCCGATGCAGGGAATCGGCGATGGTGGCGCGGCGAACGGCAAGGGGAGCGTGAAGGATGGCGGTGGAGAAGGTCGAGGCGCTGGTCGTCGGTGCCGGGCAGGCGGGGGTGGCGATGAGCGAGCACCTGGGCCGGGCGGGGGTGCCGCACCTCGTCGTCGAGCGCGACCGCATCGCCGAGCGCTGGCGGACCGGGCGCTGGGACTCGCTCGTCGCCAACGGGCCGGCGTGGCACGACCGCTTCCCCGGGCTGGCGTTCGCCGGCGACCCGGAGGCGTTCGTCGGCAAGGAGGCGGTCGCCGACTACTTCGTCGACTACGTCCGCGAGATCGGCGCGCCGGTGCGCTGCGGGGTCGAGGTGCGCAGGGCGCGGCGGAACCCGGAGGGGGCTGGGTTCCGGGTCGAGACCTCCGAAGGGACGATCGAGGCGCGGCATCTGATCGCGGCGACCGGGCCGTTCCAGCGGCCGGTGATGCCGCGGATCGTGCCGGAGGCGGCGGGGGTCTTCCAGATCCACTCGGCCGGCTACCGCAACCCCGGCCAGTTGCCGGACGGGGCGGTGCTCGTCGTCGGGGCCGGGGCGTCGGGGGCGCAGATCGCGGAGGAGCTGGTGCGGGCCGGGCGGCGGGTCTTCCTGTCGGTCGGGCCGCACGACCGGCCGCCGCGGCGCTACCGCGGCCGGGACAACGTCTGGTGGCTCGGCGTCCTCAACAAGTGGGACATGCAGGCGCCGCCGACGACGAAGCACGTCACCTTCGCGGTGAGCGGTGCCCACGGCGGCGAGACCGTCGACTTCCGCCGCCTCGCGGCGCAGGGCGCGACGCTCGTCGGGCGGGCCGAGGCGTTCGCCGACGGGGTGATGCGTTTCGCCCCGGGGCTCGCGGAGAACCTCGCGACCGGGGACGCGAACTATCTCTCGGTGCTCGACGAGGCCGACGCCTGGGTGGCGCGCAACGGGCTCGACCTGCCGGAGGAGCCGGAGGCGCGGGTGATCCTGCCCGACCCGCCGTGCGTGACCGACCCGATCCGCGCGCTCGACCTGCGCGAGGCGGGGATCGCGGCGATCGTGTGGGCGACGGGCTACGGGCTCGACTTCGGCTGGCTCGACGTCGACGTCTTCGACGAGAAGGGGCGCCCGCGGCACGAGCGCGGCGTGTCGGCGGAGCCCGGGCTCTACTTCCTCGGGCTGCCGTGGCTGTCGCGGCGGGGGTCGTCGTTCATCTGGGGGGTGTGGCACGACGCGAAGTTCGTCGCCGACCACATCGCGATCCAGCGGTCCTATCTCGCCTACGCGGGGCCGGCCCGGCGCGTCGGCGCCGCCGCCGCCTGCGTTCCGGCTGCCTGAGTTCCGGCCGCCCGAAATCCGCCCGCCTGAATCACGACGGAGACACGCGATGGCCCACACCCGCATCCGGCCCTTCAACACGAAGGACACCTATCCCGAGCAGAAGCTCGACAACGACCTCGCCCAGGCGGTGGTCGCCCGGGGGTCGACGGTCTTCCTGCGCGGCCAGTGCCCGCAGGACCTCGACACAGCGAAGAACATCGACAGCCACGATCCGGTGGAGCAGACCCACAGGGTGATGCAGAACATCCGCCAACTGATCGAGGAGTCGGGGGGCCGAATGGAGCACCTGTGCAAGGTCGTCGTCTACCTGACCGACGTCCGCCACCGCGAGGCGGTGTACCGGACGATGGGGGAGTACATCCGGGGCGTGCATCCGGTCTCGACCGGGGTGGTCGTGACCGCGCTCGCCCGACCCGAGTGGCTGGTCGAGATCGACGCGACGGCAGTGATCCCGGACTGAGGGGTTGACGGACCCATTCCCCGACGGTTATGGATCTGTCCCATAGCTGGCTGGTTATGCGTTGCGATGAACGAGGCTCCCGACATGCTCTTCCGCATCCTCGCCGATCCGACGCGGCGGGCGCTCTTCGAGCGGCTGTGCGTCGACGGCGAGCAGACGGTCGGGGCGCTGACGGCGGGGGCGGGGGTGTCGCAGCCGGCGGTGTCGAAGCACCTCGGCGTGCTGAAGCAGGCGGGGCTGGTGCGCGACCGTCACGCCGGGCGGCAGGTGCACTACAGCGCCGCCGCGGGGGCGCTCGCGCCGCTCGCCGACTGGACGACGCGGATGACCGGCTTCTGGGAACGGCGCCTCGACGGCCTCGAGGACGTGCTGAGAAGGATGGACCAATGACCGATGCCGGAACCGAGACCCGGGCCGCCGCCGGGGATCGCACGCTGTCCGTGGTGGTCGAGCGCGACCTGCCCCATGCGCCGGAGAAGGTGTGGCGGGCGCTGACCGAGCCGGCGCTGATCGAGGCGTGGCTGATGAAGAACGCCTTCGCGCCGGTCGTCGGCCACCGCTTCGACCTCACCGCCGACTGGGGCGCGATCACCTGCGAGGTGTGCGCCGTCGAGCCGCGGGCGCGGCTCGAGTACACCTGGGACGCGGGCGACCTCCGCAGCCTCGTCGCCTGGACGCTGACGCCGACCGACGGGGGCACGCGGCTCCGCATGGAGCAGACGGGGTTCCGCGCGGACCAGCCGCGCTACTACGGCGGCGCCAAGGCCGGGTGGCCGAACTTCCTCGACGGGCTCGAGCGGGTGCTCGCGGGGCTCGATGGCGATGGCTGAGGCGGCGCCGCGGCTGCTCTCCGGCGGCAACCCGCAGATCGCGAAGGGCTACGGCGACGCGCCGGTGCAGACCTGGATCGCGGCGGCGCCCGGGTGGAAGGGACCGCTCGCGGCGCGGCTCGACGCGATGATCGCCGCCGAGGTGCCGGGGGTGCGGAAGGCGGTCAAGTGGAACTCGCCGCTCTACGGGGCCGGGGAGGGGACGTGGTTCCTGAGCTTCCATTGCTTCACGAAATACCTGAAGGTGACCTTCCTCGAGGGGGCGCAACTCGATCCGCCGCCGCCCGGGCCCTCGAAGCATCCCGCGGTGCGCTATCTCGACATCCGCGAGGACGATGTCCTCGACGAGGCGCAGTTCAGGGAGTGGGTGCGGCAGGCGAGCCGCCTTCCCGGGGAGAAGATGTGAGGGCGGCGATGACGGACGCGGCCGGCGACGCGGGTGGGCTGATCGACGCGCGGATCGCCGCTCTGGGAGACTGGCGCGGAGTGGCGCTGGCGCGGGCGCGGGCGCTGATCCACGAGGCCGAGCCCGGGGTCGTCGAGGAATGGAAGTGGCGCGGGGTGCCGGTCTGGTCGCGCGACGGCATCCTCTGCACTGGGGAGAGCTACGCGCACCACGTCAAGCTGACCTTCGCGAGGGGGGCGGCGCTCGACGATCCGGCGGGGCTCTTCAACGCGAGCCTCGACGGCAACGCGCGGCGGGCGATCGACCTCCACGAGGGGGAGGAGCTCGACGCCGACGCCTTCCGCGCGCTGGTGAAGGCGGCGGCGGCGCTCAACGGCAACGAGAAGGGGAAGCGGGGATGACGTTCTCGATCGTGGCGCGCTGTCGGGAGACGGGGATGTTCGGCGTCGCCGTCGCCTCGTCGTCGCCCGCCGTCGCCGCGCGCTGCGCCTACGCGCGCGCCGGAGTGGGGGCGGTCGCGAGCCAGAACGTCACCGACCCGACGCTCGGCGAGCGGACGCTCGACTTGATGGCCAGGGGCGCGGCGGCGGGCGAGGCGGTGGCGATCGTCGCGCGGACGGCGGCCTTCGCCGACCATCGCCAGGTGCTGGCGGTCGACGCTGCCGGCGGGTCGGCGATCCATACCGGGGCGGTGGCGCTCGGCGTGTTCGCCGACGCCCGCGACACCGACGTCGCCTGCGGGGGCAACCTCCTCGCGAGCCCGGACGTGCCGCGGCGGATGGTCGAGGCGTTCGCGGCGGCGCCGGGGGCGCTCGGCGACCGCCTCCTCGCGGCGATGCGGGCGGCGCTCGACGCGGGCGGCGAGGCGGGGCCGATCCGGTCGGCGGGCATGAAGCTCGTCCGCGAGGTGGCGTGGCCGGTCGCCGACCTGCGGGTGGACTGGAGCGAGGGCGACCCGGTGGCGGAGCTCGCCGCGCTCTGGGAGCTCTACGCGCCGCAGCTCGACGCCTACGTGACGCGGGCGCTCGATCCGACGAAGGCGCCGAGCTACGGGGTGCCGGGGGACGAGTGACGCGCGAGGGGGCTTCTCGCGCCGGGCCGCGGCCTCTAGGATCGCCGGCGGCAAGCCACCCGGAGGGAAGCGATGGACCCGCGCCGGCTCGAGATGACCGTCCTGATGACGCCGGACATGGCGAACTTCTCGGGCAAGGTCCATGGCGGGGCGCTCCTGAACCTGCTCGACCGCGTCGCCTTCTCGCTGGCGTCGCGCTACTCGGGGCAGTACGCGGTCACGCTCTCGGTCGACCAGGTGACCTTCAAGGAGCCGATCAACGTCGGCGAGCTGGTGACCTTCCGCGCCTCGGTCAACTACGCCGGGCGGACGTCGATGGAGGTCGGCATCCGGGTCGAGGCCGAGAGCATCCGCACGGGCGTCGTCCGGCATACGAACTCCTGCTACTTCACCATGGTCGCGGTCGACGACGCCGGCAAGCCGGTGGCGATCCCCGAGCTCAGCGTCGTGTCGGAGAGCGACGGCCGGCGCCGGCGCGCGGCCGAGCTGCGGCGCCAGATCCGGCGCGACTTCGCGGCGCGGCTCGAGCAGGCGGCGGAGGGTGCGCGATGAGCGTCTGGTCGTGGGACGGGATCGTCCCGGTCATCGATCCGACCGCCTTCGTCCACCCCGACGCCACGGTGATCGGCGACGTGATCGTCGGCCCCGGGGTCTACGTCGGGCCGCAGTGCGTGCTGCGCGGCGACTTCGGGCGGATCGAGATCGGGGCGGGGGCGAACGTGCAGGAGACCTGCGTCGTCCACACCTTCCCGAACCTCGGGGTGGTGGTCGAGGCCTCGGGGCACATCGGCCACGGCGCGGTGCTCCACGGCTGCCGGATCGGGCGGAACGCGATGGTCGGGATGAACGCCGTCGTCATGGACGAGGCGGAAGTCGGGGAGGACTCGATCGTCGGGGCGATGGCCTTCGTGCCGGCGGGGCGGAGGATCCCGGCGCGGAGCCTCGCGGTGGGCTCGCCGGCGCGGGTGGTGCGGGAGCTCTCGGACCAGGAGATCGACTGGAAGACGCGGGGGACCGGGGTTTACCAGCGGCTCGCGGCAGAGGCGCGGGAGAAGCTCGCGCCGGCGGAGCCGCTTGCCGCGCCCGAGGCCGGGCGGCGGCGGGTGCGGGCGCCGGACTACGATCCGCTAATCGCCGAGCGGCTGAAGCTCGGGGATTGAGCTCAGCCGCGCCCGTCCGCGGGCGGGTCGTCGTCGGCGCGGGCGCCGGCGGCGAGCCCCATGCCGAGGCCGGCGCCGCCGCCGGCGGCTCCGGCGCCGCCACCACCGCCTCCGCCACCACGTCCGCCGCCGGCGTCGCCGCGGCCGCGGCCGCCGCCCGAGCCGGGGGAGGGGCGGGTCGGGCCCTGGGGCGGGATGGGCAGGTCGGCGGGGATCGGCGCGAGGTCGAGGGCGTCGCGGATGAAGGCGCGGAGCGCGACGACGAGGGCGGCGGTCTCGACCGGGCGCCCGGCGACGAGGTCGCGGGCGGCGGCCTCGGCGAGGCGGACGTGCTCCTCGGTGCCGAGGAGGAGGATGTCGGAGAGCGCGGCCTCCACCGCGTCGCGCGTGCGGCGGGCGCGGTCGGAGCCCGGGGGCGCCTCGTCGGCGACGCCGGATTCGGTGGCGGCGCGGCGGAGGTCGCGGAGGTGGGTCGGATCGACGACGAGGGTGCCGGTGAACGAGCCGCCGAGGACCTTGTAGGCGGCGATGAGGACCTTCAGGCGCTCGTTGATCTGGCGGTTGGCGCGCTCCCGGCGCTGCTGGATCGTCTGCATGACCGCGAGGCGGATGCCGACGCCGACGAGGGTGATGAGCGCGAGGGCGAGGAGGGTCGAGAGCAGCCCGCGTGCGGAGCTGAAGTCGAGATTGCGCAGCATGAGAGCTACCGGACCGCCTTCACGCCTTCGAGGATCAGGGTCGTTGCCACCTCGGCGTAGTCCTCGCGGGTGATGCGGCCGCCGTCGCGGAACCACATGTAGACCCAGTTCATCATCCCGAAGAGCGACATGGTGACGGGCATGAGGAGCGGACGCTCGGCGCTGTCGAGCGCGGGGTGGATGCGGCGCAGGACCTCGGAGAAGTGGCGGACGACCTGGCGCTCGACGGCGCGGATCTCGGCGCGCTGCTCGTCGGAAAGGGCGGCGGTGCCGACGAGCTGGACCTTGTGGGCGTCGTCGGCGCCCCGGTACTTGTCGAGCACGACGCCGACGAGGGTGCGGAGCTGGTCCTCGGGTGAGAGGTCGTCGTCGACGGCGGCGGCGACCGAGGCCTCGAGGTCGACGAGGTGGGTGTGGATGATCGCGAAGATCAGCGAGTCCTTGCTCGGGTAGTAGTGGTAGAGGAGCGCCTTCGACACCCCCGAGTGGCTGGCGATCTGGGCCATCGAGGCCTTCTCCATGCCCTGCTCGGCGAAGACCGCCGCCGCGCTGAGCAGCAGGCCGTGCTGCTTCTCCTCGAAGTCGCTCGCGCGGGTCCTTGCCATCGTCCCTCTCCTTCCGCCGCCCGGACGCCGAAAGGGGAGGGCCGGTGTCGGTCCTCCCCGCGGCGTCCGGTGGTCGTCCTTCTCAAGTCATGTCTTCGGGCGGTTGTCCACCACCCGCTTGGCCTTGCCCTCCGAGCGCTGGACGCCGTCGGGGTCGTGGACCTCGATCTTCGTCGAGACCCCGACGACGCTCTTGATGTGGTGGGCGAGCTCCTTCGCCGAGGCGAGCCGGGCCGCGGGCGAGGCGGCGTCGGCGGCGGCCTCGGCGTGGACGATCATGTCGTCCATGCGGCCCTTGCGGACGAGCTCGATCTGGAAGTGCGGGGCGAGGCCCGCGCACTTGAGGATCTGCTCCTCGATCTGGGTCGGGAAGACGTTGACGCCGCGGAGGATGATCATGTCGTCGGAGCGGCCGGTGACCTTCTCCATCCGCCGCATGCTGCGGGCGGTGCCGGGGAGGAGGCGCGTCAGGTCGCGGGTGCGGTAGCGGATCATCGGCAGGCCCTCCTTGGTGAGGGTCGTGAACACCAGCTCTCCCATCTCGCCGTCGGGAAGCACGGCGCCGGTCTCGGGGTCGATGATCTCGGGGTAGAAGTGGTCTTCCCAGATGTGGAGGCCGTCCTTGGTCTCGACGCACTCGTTGGCGACGCCCGGGCCCATGATCTCGGAGAGGCCGTAGATGTCGACGGCGTCCATGGCGAACGCGGTCTCGATCTCCTCGCGCATGGCGTTCGTCCACGGCTCGGCGCCGAAGATGCCGACCTCGAGCGAGCTCTCGCGCGGGTCGAGGCCGCGGCGGCGGAACTCGTCCTGGATCGAGAGCATGTAGGACGGGGTCACCATGATGATGCGGGGGCGGAAGTCCTCGATCAGCGTCACCTGGCGCTCGGTCATGCCGCCCGAGATCGGGACGACGGTGCAGCCGAGGCGTTCGGCGCCGTAGTGGGCGCCGAGGCCGCCGGTGAAGAGGCCGTAGCCGTAGGCGACGTGGCAGATGTCGCCGGGGCGGCCGCCGGAGGCGTAGATCGAGCGGGCGATGAGGTCGGCCCAGGTCGAGATGTCGTTGGCGGTGTAGCCGACGACGGTGGGCTTGCCGGTGGTGCCGGAGGAGCCGTGGATGCGGGTGAGCCGCTCGCGGGGGACGGCGAACATGCCGAAGGGGTAGGTGTCGCGGAGGTCCTGCTTGACGGTGAAGGGGAACTTCGCGAGGTCGGCGAGGGTCCGGAGGTCGTCGGGGTGGACGCCGTGGTCGTCGAAGCGCTTGCGGTAGAACGGCGAGTTCTCGTAGGCGTGGCGGACGGACCACTTCATGCGCTCGAGCTGGAGCCCGGCGATCTCGTCGCGCGAGGCGTTCTCGATGGCGTGGAGGCCCTCGCGGGACAGGGTGGTGGTGGTCATGCGTTTCC
>CAZEGY010000144.1:3515-8026 GCA_964511815.1 uncultured Rhodovulum sp. | reverse complement strand
CGGTCGAAATCCGGGAGATCCCTACCCTCAGCCCGAGGGAACGAACGCTGGGGCCGCGGGCAGCGGCCCCGTGGCGGTTCGGTGACGCGGGCGTGGCGGTTCGGTGACGGCGCGGGTTTTGCCGGTGGACCGCATCGGGCCGCACCCCTAGTGTCGGCGCCGGATGCGGTCGCGAGGAGAGAGACGCTTGACGGAGCAGGGTATCGTCGTCCGGCGCGGGCCGGCGCGCTCGGCTTCGCAGCGGGCTCGGGAGGGGACGCTCGTCCCGGTGCTCGCGGTCGTCGTCGCGATCCTGCTCTTCTGGTACGCGATGGCGGTGGTGCTGAACGCGCCGTGGGCGCGCGACCAGGCCGAGCGCGCCGGGACGCCGCTCGGCCCGGCGGCGCTCGTCGCGGCGACGATGGCCCAGGAGCGCCCGCGGCTGCCGGCGCCGCACCAGGTGGCGGCGGAGCTGTGGAAGACCACGGTGGCGACGCCCGTCACCTCCAGGCGCAGCCTCGTCTACCACGCCTGGGTGACGCTCGCCGCGACCCTCGCCGGCTTCGTCCTCGGGGCGGGGCTCGGCATCCTCCTCGCCATCGGCATCGTCCACGACAAGACGATGGACGCGAGCGTGATGCCGTGGGTGATCGCCAGCCAGACGATCCCGATCGTCGCGATCGCGCCGATGATCATCGTCGTCCTCAACTCGGTCGGCGTCACCGGGTTGCTGCCGAAGGCGCTGATCTCGATGTACCTCTCGTTCTTCCCGGTCGCCGTCGGCATGGTGCAGGGCCTGCGCAGCCCCGACCGGATGCTCCTCGACCAGATGCGGACGTGGAACGCCAGCCGGACGCAGGTCTTCCTCAAGCTGCGCTGGCCGGCGGCGGTGCCGTGGCTCTTCGCCTCGCTCAAGGTCGGGGTCGCCGCGAGCCTCGTCGGGGCGATCGTCGGCGAGCTCCCGACCGGGGCGGTGGCCGGGCTCGGGGCGCGGATGCTGTCGGGGAGCTACTACGGGCAGACCGTGCAGATCTGGTCGGCCCTGCTGATGGCCGCGATCCTCGCCGCCGCGCTCGTCGGCCTCCTCGGGCTCGCCGAGCGGGCGACGGCGCGGGCGATGGGCGGGCGGCCGACGGGGGCGCGCGGGTGAGCCTGCTCGAGATCGAGAACCTGCGGCTCTCCATCCGCAAGCGCCGCATCCTGCGCGACGTCTCGCTGTCGGCGAAGGCCGGGGAGGTGCTCGGCGTCGTCGGCGAGAGCGGCTCGGGCAAGTCGCTGACGGCGTTGTCGGTGATGCGGCTCCAGCCGCCGGAGGCGTGGATCGAGGGGCGCATCCTGCTGAACGGGACCGACCTCCGGGCGCTCCGCGAGCGCGAGATGTGCGCGGTCCGCGGCCGCGACGTGGGCATGATCTTCCAGGAACCGATGACCGCCCTGAACCCGCTCCAGACGATCGGCGCCCAGGTCGCGGAGACCGTGCGCATCCACGGCGGCGCGGCGGCGCGCGAGATCGCGGCGCAGACGCTCGGGCGCGTCGGGCTGCCGGCCGACCGCGTGCCCCACGACCGCTATCCGCACGAGCTCTCGGGCGGCCAGCGCCAGCGGGTCGGGATCGCGATGGCGATCGCGCTCCGGCCGAAGCTCCTGATCGCCGACGAGCCGACGACGGCGCTCGACGTCACGACCCAGGCGCAGATCCTCGCGCTCCTCCGCCGGCTCGTCGACGAGGACGGCATGGGGCTGATGCTCATCACCCACGACCTCGCGGTGGTGGCGGGGATGGCCGACCGCATCGCGATCATGAACCAGGGGCAGGTGGTCGAGACCGGGCCGTTCGACACCGTGCTCGACGAGATGAACCATCCCTACACCCGCTCGCTCTTCGAGGCCGCCACCCACGTCCCGACGCGGACGCGGCGCCCGGGGAACCGGCGGCTGCTCGAGGTCGAGGGGGTGGTGCGCGACTACCCGGCGGGGCCGGCGCGGCTCTTCGGGGCGGAGGCGAGCTTCCGGGCGGTCAACGGCGTGAGCTTCGACATCCGCGAGGGCGAGAGCGTCGGCCTCGTCGGCGAGTCGGGCTCGGGCAAGTCGACGCTGGTGCGGGCGGTGCTCGGGCTCGAGCGGCTCCAGGAGGGGGCGGTCCGTATCGACGGCGAGATCGTCGCGGCCGGCGAGCGGATGCCGGCGCGCGTGCGCGCCAAGATGCAGGTGGTCTTCCAGGACCCCTACGGCAGCTTCAACCCGCGGCACAAGGTGGCGCGGCTGGTGGCCGAGCCCTTCCACCTCATCCCCGACTCGCCGATCGGCAGCGGGCGGCGGGTCGCGGTCAACGCGGCGCTGAAGGACGTCGGCCTGCAGATCCCCGACGGCGACCGCTACATCCACGAGTTCTCGGGCGGCCAGCGCCAGCGCATCGCCATCGCGCGGGCGCTCATCATCCGCCCGAAGCTCATCGTCCTCGACGAGGCGGTGTCGGCGCTCGACGTGCAGGTGCGCGCGCAGATCCTCGACCTTCTCGCCGACCTCTCGGAGCGGTTCGGGCTCTCCTACCTCTTCGTCAGCCACGACCTCGCGGTGGTGCGGGCGATCACCGACCGCGTGCTGGTGATGTGCGGCGGCGAGATCGTCGAGAGCGGCGCGACCGCGCGGGTCTTCGCCCGTCCCGAGCATCCCTACACCCGGGCGCTCCTCGCCGCCTCGCCGGCGCTCGCCGGGGTCGCCTGAGGGCCGCGATCGCGCGAAAATGCGTTTCGCGTCGCCCGCGATTGCGGGCATTGTCGGGGGCATGGAGCGACTCGGCCACGAGCGCGCGATCGATGTGCTCTCCCGGTCGGGCTGGCTCGCCGGGGAGGACGCGGCCTTCCGCGCCGAGGTGCTGGCGCGGGCCTGCGCGGTCGAGTTCGCCGCGGGCTCGGTCATCTACCGGATCGGCGACCCCCCGGGGGGCATCTACGGGCTCGCCGACGGGGCGGTGGCGCTGAGCTTCGTCGCGGGGGAAGGCGGCGCCGGCCTCCTGCAGTACGGCGCCGCCGGCGGCTGGACCGGGGTCGGGTGCTTCCTGACCGGCGGCCCCCGCCACGGCGAGCTCCGCGCGGCGTCGGACTGCCTGCTCCTCTACCTGCCGCTGGCGGCGATGGAGGAGATGGCGGCGCGCGCGCCGGAGACGATCCGCGCCTTCGCCCGCATCGAGGTGCTGAACCTCGAGCTCGCGCTGGCGTTCCTCCGCGTCGCCACCCTGCCGACCAGCGAGCGGCGGGTCGCGGCGGCGCTCCTCCAGGCGTCGCGGGCGCCGGCGCCGCGGCTCGCGCTCACCCAGGTCGAGCTCGCGACCGTGGCCAACTGCTCGCTCCGCCAGGTCAGCGCGGCGATGCGCGGCTTCGTCCGCGCCCGGCTCGTCGCGCAGGGCTACCGCACGATCCGCGTCCTCGACGCCCCGGCGCTCGCGGCGGTGGCCGCCGGCGGCCCGGTTCCCGGATCACGGCCGGCCGGCGACGGTTGACCTGCCCGGGTGGGGACCATAAGGGCAGGGGTGATGCACAGCCAGGCCGGGCCGAGCCACTGCACTCTCGTTCCAGGAGTGACCCATGAAGCCCCTTCTCCTCGCTGTCGCCCTCGCGCTTCCCGGCCTCGCGCTGCCCGCCTTCGCCGAGCCGGTGACGATCGAGACCGCCCGCGGCCCGGTCGCGCTCGAGCGGCCCGAGCGCGTCGTCGTCTTCGACGTCTCCGCCATCGACACCATCCAGGCGCTCGGCGTCGATCCGGTCGGCGTGCCCGACAACCTCTACTTCCCGTGGCTCGACGCGCTGAAGGCGAGCGCGGCGCCGGTCGGCACGCTGTTCGAGCCCGACTTCGAGGCGGTGGCGGCGCTCGAGCCCGACCTCATCGTCATCGGCGGCCGCTCGTCGACGCAGTACGACGCGCTCGCGGCGATCGCGCCGACGATCGACATGACGATCAGCGGCGCGGACTCGCTCACCGCCGAGGCACGGGCGCGGATCGAGGCCTACGGCACGCTCTTCGGCAAGGAGGACGCCGCGGCCGAGCTCGCCGGCGGCCTCGACCGCGGCCTCGCCGACGCCAGGGCGGCGGTCGCGGACAAGGGGACGGGGCTCGTCCTCCTCACCAACGGCACCAAGATGTCGGCCTTCGGTCCCGGCTCGCGCTTCGGCTGGCTCCACACCGAGCTCGGGCTGCCCGCGGCGGTCGAGACGAGCTACGAGGGCTCGCACGGCGAGGGCGTGTCGTTCGAGTTCGTCCAGAAGGCCAACCCCGACTGGATCGTCGTCATCGACCGCGCCGCGGCGGTCGGCCAGGACGGGGCGAGCGCCCGCGAGACGCTCGACAACCCGCTCGTCCACGAGACGACGGCGTGGCGGGAGGACCAACTCGTCTTCCTCGACCCGGCGAGCATGTACATCGCCAACGGCGGCGTGCGCGCGCTGACCGGGCTCCTCGGGCAGATCGCCGAAGCCTTCGGCGACTGAGGCAGGTCGCAGGATCGCCCCGTCCGATGACGAGCCGATGACGTGCCG
>CAZEGY010000144.1:0-3415 GCA_964511815.1 uncultured Rhodovulum sp. | reverse complement strand
GAGCCGATGACGTGCCGATGATCCGCGCCTCCGCGGCGACCGCGCTCCTCGCCGCGCTCGCGGTCCTGAGCCTCCTCGTCGGGGTCGGCGACTTCGACCCGGGGGGGCTCCTGACCGATCCCGGCGCCCAGCTCCTCTTCTTCGTGAGCCGGCTGCCGCGGACGGCGGCCGTGCTCCTGACCGGCGCGTCGATGGCGGTCGCGGGCGTCATCATGCAGGTGATCGCCCGCAACCGCTTCGCCGAGCCGACGACGGCGGGCACCGCCCAGGGCGCGGCGCTCGGGCTCCTCGCGGTGACGCTGCTCGCCCCCTCGTCGCCGCTCTTCCTCCGCATGGCGGCGGCGAGCGCGACGGCGCTCGCGACGACGGCGGTGTTTCTCGCCATCGTGCGGCGGCTGCCGCCGACCCAGCCGCTCCTCGTCCCGCTCGTTGGCCTCGTCTACGGCGGCGTCCTCGGGGCGGGCGAGACCTTCGTCGCCTACCAGCGCGACCTCATCCAGTACCTCGGGACGTGGATGAACGGCGAGTTTTCCGGCGTGATCGCAGGGCGTTACGAGCTTCTGTGGATATCCGGCCTCGCTGCCGTCATCGCCTATGCCGCCGCCGACCGCTTCACCATCGCGAGCCTCGGCAAGGACGCGAGCCTCGGCCTCGGGCTCGACTACGGCACGGTCGTCGCCCTCGGGCTCGTCATCGTCTCGGTGATCACAGCACTCGTCGTGACGACGGTCGGGATGATCCCCTTCGTCGGGCTCGTGGTGCCGAACCTCGTCAGCCGGGTGATGGGCGACAACCTGCGACGGACGCTGCCGTGGGTGGCGTGGACCGGGGCGGTCCTCGTCCTCGCCTGCGACATCGTCGGGCGGGTGGCGCGCTATCCCTACGAGATCCCGGTCGGGACGGTGTTCGGGGTGCTCGGCTCCGGGCTCTTCCTCTGGCTGCTCCTCCACGAGCCGCGGCGCCGTGCCGCGTAGGCGCCTCGCCCTTCTCGCCGGCCTCGCGGTGCTGGCGGCGGTCGCGTTCCTCGTCGTCGCGCCGAAGGGGAGCTGGAGCTTTCTCCTGCCCTTCCGGGCCGAGCGGCTCGCGGCGCTCGTCCTCGTCGGCGCGACGGTCGGGGTGTCGACGGTGCTCTTCCAGACCGTCGCCGGCAACCGCATCCTGACGCCGTCGATCCTCGGGTTCGACGCGCTCTACCTGCTCTTCCAGACCGGGCTCGTGTTCGCGCTCGGCGGCATCGGCTACGCGACCCTCGATCCGCGGCTGAAGTTCCTGCTCGAGACGCTGGCGATGGTGGTCGCGGCGGTGTCGCTGCTCACGCTGCTGCTCGGGCGCGGGCGGCACGACCTCCACCGGATGCTGCTCGTCGGGGTGATCTTCGGGGTGTTCTTCCGCAGCCTCGCGAGCTTCATGCAGCGGGTGATGGACCCGAACGAGTTCGCCGTCGTCCAGGGGGCGAGCTTCGCGACCTTCAGCAAGGTGCGGACCGAGCTCCTCGTCATCGCCGCGGTCCTCTCGGCGATCGCGCTCGTCCTCGCCTGGCGGCAGCGCTACGCGCTCGACATCGTCGCGCTCGGACGGCCGGTGGCGATCGGGCTCGGGGTCGACTACGACGGCCTCTGCCGGGCGGTGCTCGTCCTCGTCGCCGTCCTCGTTTCGGCGTCGACGGCGCTCGTCGGGCCGGTGGCGTTCTTCGGGCTGATCGTCGCGAGCCTCGCCCATGTCGTCGTGCGCTCGCCGCACCACGGCCACCTGCTGCCGGGGGCGGCGCTGATCGGCGCGACGATCCTCGTCGCCGGGCAGACCGTCTTCGAGCGGGCGCTCGGGATGCAGGCGACGCTGTCGGTCGTCATCGACTTCGCCGGCGGGCTCCTCTTCCTCTTCCTGCTGCTCCGGGGGCGCATGGCATGATCGAGATCGACGGCGTCAGCCATGGCTACGGCGCGACGCCGGTGCTGCGGGACCTCTCGCTCAGGCTGCCGAAGGGCGGTGTCACCGCGCTGATCGGGCCGAACGGGGCGGGCAAGTCGACGCTCCTGTCGCTGATGGCGCGGCTCTTGCCGTTGCAGGCGGGGCGGATCAGCTTCGACGGGCTCGACGTGGCGGCGACGCCGTCGCGGGCGCTGGCGCTGAAGCTCGCGGTGCTCCGCCAGGAGACCGTGCTCGGGACGCGGCTGACGGTGCGCGACCTCGTCGCCTTCGGGCGCTATCCGCACTGCCACGGGCGGCCGGGGGAGGAGGACCGGCGGGCGGTGACCGCGGCGCTCGCGGCGTTCGAGCTCGACGGGCTCGCCGACCGCTTCCTCGACGAGCTCTCGGGCGGGCAGCGGCAGCGGGCCTTCGTGGCGATGACCTTCGCGCAGGCGACGGACTACCTGCTGCTCGACGAGCCGCTGAACAACCTCGACATCACCTTCGCGCGGGCGCTGATGCGGCGGTTGCGGCACCTCGCCGACGATCACGGACGGACGGTGGTGGTGGTGCTCCACGACATCAACTACGCCGCGGCGTGGGCCGACCGCATCGTCGCGCTCAAGGACGGGGCGCTCGTCGCCAGCGGGGCGCCGGAGGAGGTGTTCCGGCCGGAGGTGCTGGCGGCGATCTACGGGGTGCCGATCGGGATCACCCGCCACGGGGGACGGCTCGCGGCGCTCTATCACTGGGACTGACGGCGCGGGTGGCGTCAGGAGTCCTCCGCGAACCCGCCGCACCCGTGCCCGTCGTTGAGGGGCCGTTTCGCACCTTTCCAGAGGGTTAACGCGCGAGGGGTAATTTAGCGATATCAAAGACTTGACCCTCTGCGCACGCGTGCCACGAGCGTCTCTCAGACGTGGCGGAGGGCCTTCTCGTCGGGGCCGAAGACGTGGAAGCGGGTGCCGTCGACGGCGAGCTCGAGCGCGGTGCCCGGCGCGATGGCGGCCTGGCCCTTGATCTCGACGGTGACGGTGGTGCGGCCGCCGGGGAGGCCGACGTAGACGTAGGTCTCGCCGCCGAGGTGCTCGGTGAGCTGGACCTCACCGGCGAGGACGCCCGCGCCGGACCCGGCCGGGACGAAGTGCTCGGGGCGGACGCCGACGGTGACGGTGCTGCCCGGCCGCGGCGGCGCCGGGAACTCGGCGACGAGGGTGCCGCCGCCATCGACGTGGACCTCGGCGGTGGTGCCGTTCACCTGGCCGATCGAGCCCGGCAGCAGGTTCATCCGCGGGCTGCCGATGAAGCCTGCGACGAAGACGTTAGCGGGGCGGTTGTAGAGCTCGAGCGGCGTCCCGACCTGCTCGATCACACCCTTGCGCAGCACGACGATGCGGTCGGCGAGGGTCATCGCCTCGACCTGATCGTGGGTGACGAAGACCATCGTCGCGCCGAGGCGGCGGTGGAGGCGGTTGATCTCGACGCGCATCTGGGTGCGGAGCTCGGC
>CAZEGY010000143.1:1473-8026 GCA_964511815.1 uncultured Rhodovulum sp. | reverse complement strand
CTTCATGGAGGACGGCTCCACCAAGGAAGAGTGGAAGATGGTGGCGGAGACCAAGAAGATCATCGACCCGTCGATCAAGGTGACCGCGACCTGCGTGCGGGTGCCGGTCTTCGTCGGCCACTCCGAGGCGGTCAACATCGAGACCGAGGACTTCCTCGACGAGGAGGAGGCCCGCGAGATCCTGCGCGAGGCGCCGGGCGTGCTCGTCGTCGACAAGCGCGAGGCCGGCGGCTACGTCACCCCGGTCGAGTGCGTCGGCGAGTACGCGACCTACGTCAGCCGCATCCGCCAGGATTCGACCATCGACAACGGCCTGTCGATGTGGGTGGTCTCCGACAACCTGCGCAAGGGCGCCGCGCTCAACGCCGTGCAGATCGCCGAGCTCCTCGGCCGCCGGATGCTGAAGAAGGGCTGATCGGCACCCGCCGCCCTCCCCCGAGGGCGGCGGTGGCAGGCGGGCGCGTCGTCCGGCGTGTGCCGGCCGGGACAGGGACCCCGGGTGTTGGAAGAACCGCCGCCCGCGCGGGGGCCGCTGTTCACCCGGGCCGGTCCGGGCCGCTCCGATGCACCGCTCGCGGGCGACGTCGACCGCCTGCCGTCTTGCCCCAATGCCCGTCAGGCGCGACGGTTCCCTGCCGCTCGATCTTTTTGCGCGCAGGCTCCCGATCGCCCCGACGATCGCCCCCGACCGTCAGCCTCCGACCGGCGGGATCGCCTTGAGGTACGCCGCGATCGCCTCGCGGTCACCACCCTCGAGCAGCGCCATGTTCTCCTGGACCGCGACCATCGAGCCGCCGACCGTATCGAAGTCCGGGGTGAAGCCCGATTCGAGGAAATAGACGATGTCGGCCTCCGTCCAGTCGCCGAAGTCGCCGGACGGGGTGATGTTGGGGATGCGGCCGCGGCCCTCGGGGTTGGGCGCGCCGCCGAGCCAGCGGGCGGTGTCGATCGCGCCGGCGAAGTTGCGCGGCGAGTGGCATTCGCCGCAGTGGCCGGGGCCTTCGACGAGATACTGGCCGCGGGCGATCTGCGGATCGCTGGTGTCGATGGTGACGGCGGGCGCCGACGACAGGAAGGCGAGCTTCCAGAGGCCGATCCCGCGGCGGAAGCCGAAGGGGAAGTTCAGGTCGTTCGGCGGCGCCTTGCCCGCGACCGCCGGCAGGGTCTGGAGATAGGCCCAGAGGTCGGCGACGTCCTCGGGCCGCATCCGGGCGTAGGAGGCGTAGGGAAACGCCGGGTAGAGGTGGACGCCGCCCGGCGCCACCCCGCGGAGCATCGCGTCGGCGAAGTCGCCGGCGCTCCACGCGCCGATGCCGTCGGCGGGGTCGGGGGAGACGTTCGGCACCGAGAAGGTGCCGAAGTCGGTGGCGAGCTGCCGCCCGCCGCCGAGCTTCAGCCGGTCGTCGCCCTTGGCGCCCTCGGCGGCGTGGCAGGAGGCGCAGCCGCCCGCCACGAACCACGTCTCGCCGCGCCCGGCGTCGCCGGCGGGAAGCGCGGCGCGCGTCGCCGCCGGCAGGCCGCGCGGGGTCGAGGCGAACCAGAAGCCCGCCGCGGCCGCGAGGACGACGAGGATGAGCCAGCCGAGCGAGCGCATGGGCTCAGTTCTTGAGCCGGAACGACTCGTGACAGGTCTTGCAGTTGCCGAGCACCGGCTGCACCGCCGCCTGGAACGCCGCCTTGTCGGGCGGCCCGTCCTTGCCCGCGGCCTGCATCGCCGCGGCGACGTCGGTCGAGAACTTGGCGATCGCCGCCTCGAAGCCGGCCGCGTCCTCCCAGATCGCCGGGGCGGCGCCGCTCTTCGCCGGGTCGGCGCTGCCTTCGGGGAAGTAGTCGCCGAAGGTGTGGGCGGTGGCGTTGTACGCGGCGATGACGCTCTTGCCGACGGCGGGGCTGTAGGCGATCTCGTCCTTGAGAACCCCCCCCGCCACCGCCGTCGCGGCGCCGTTCGCGTCCATGATCGCCTGCCTCGCAGCGACCGGGTCGTCCGCGGCGAAGGCGGCGACCGCGGACAGGCCGAGAGCTCCGAGCACGATAGGTAGTTTCATCGACATCCCTTTCTGGCGGCAGCGGTGGGCATCATGCACGGGCGACACCGGCCGCCCGGTCAACTCTCCTTGAAGCAGAGGATCAGAGCTCGGCGAATTCGCCGGACGCGGGATCGTAGACGGCGAGGCTCCCGTCGCGGATGTCCTTCCAGACCCCGTGGAGCTCGAGCCGGCCCTCCGCCACCGCGTCGCGCACGAACGGGAAGGTCATCAGGTTCTCCAGGCTGACCAGCACCGCCTCGTGCTCGAGCGCGCGGATCCGCGCCTCGTAGTCGAGCCCGCGCCCCGAGAGCGCCTCGTAGCCGGGCTTGAGGATGCGCAGCCAGGTGCCGACGAAGCTCGTCGGCAGGTCGAGGTCGGGGGCGAGGCCCGCCAGCATGTCGTGGCAGCCGCGGATGCCGCCGCAGCCGTGATGCCCCATGACGATGACGTGGCGGATGCCGAGGGCGATCACCGCGTACTCGATCGTCGCCGAGGTGCCGTGGGAGCGGCCGTCGGGCTCGTGCGGCGGCACGAGGTTGGCGATGTTGCGGTGGATGAAGAAATCCCCCGGCCCCTCGCCGAAGATCTCGGAGATCAGCACCCGGCTGTCGCAGCAGGTGATGATCATCGCCGTCGGGTTCTGCCCGCTGGCCGCGGTCTCGGCGTGGCGGGCGATGTCCTCGGGGCCGCGGCGTTCCTGCCAGGCTCGGTAGCGGTCCACCAGTTCCGGTGGCAGCGGCCTTGCGTGCTCCATCGCCCCTCCTCGGCGGACCCGCCGGCCGGCCCCTGCCCGACCCGACGCGACCCGCGCGTTAACCGTCGCGAGAGTTTCCGGGTTCTTGTGCGCTGCGGCATGGCACTATGTCAAACATGCCTTTACGGTTGGGGCGCAGGGTGTGCCCCGGGTAACGGGGGGACTGGGGTCATGGGTGCGGAGCTCTATCAGTTCGCGGCACACGAGGAAGCGCAGCTCGACACGTCGCGGATCATCGTCCTGCGCCAGTCGCTCGGCGACCGGCGCTGCCGCGAGGTCGTCGAGGAGGTGGTCTTCCACCTCACCGACCGTCTCGGGATGCTGCGCGTCGCGCTCGCCACGGCCGATCACGTCGAGGCGCAGGTCATCGCCGCCCGGCTCGCCGGCCTGAGCGAGCAGGTCGGCCTCGTCGACTTCGCCCGCGTCGCGCGCGATCTCGACGCCTGCCTGGCGCGGGGTGATCGCAACGCGACCGGCGCGGTCAGCGCGCGGTTGCTGCGGCTCGGCGAGCAATCGCTGTTCTCCGTGATCCTTTACGCGGATCAAACCGCCTTGTAGCGTTGCGCCGGGACCGTGGCAGACCGCCGCGCGCGCGCCCCGAGCCATGTGGAATTCGCCTTGTCGCTGTATCCCGCCCCGGACCCTCGGGCCGTTCCGCTGCACGTCGTGACGCCGGAGAGCCTCGCCGGCTGGCTGGAGCGCCAGGACGCGCCGATCCGCGCCTGGGTCGCGGCGATGGATTTCGCGGCGGGCCTCGGCGACGTCCTCTGCCTGCCCGCCGCCGACGGCGGGCTCCGCGGCGCGCTCTTCGGCTGGGGCACGTCCGAGGCGCGGGCGCGGGACCGCTTCCACCTCGCGCGCGCCGTCGACCGCCTGCCGCCGGGGCGCTACGCCCTCGTCGCCGACGACGTCGCCCTCGACCCGGGCCTCGAGGCCCTCGGCTGGCTCCTCGCCGGCTACCGCTTCCGTCGCTACCGCAAGGAGGCCAGGGACGGGGCTGCGAAGGACGTCGGGCTCGTCTGCCCCGAGGGTGTCGACGCCGCCCGCGTCACCGCCATCGCCGCGGCCGCGGCCTTCGCCCAGGAACTGATCGACACCCCGGCCCGCGACATGGGCCCCGAGGCGCTCGAGGCGGCGTTCACCGCGCTCGGCACCGCCCACGGCGCGGCGGTCACCGTCACCCGCGGCGCCGCCGCCCTCCGCGCCGCCAACCTGCCGATGATCGCGGCGGTCGGCGCCGCCGCGACCGAGGCGCCGCGGCTCCTCGACCTCGTCTGGGGGCGCGCGGACGCGCCGAAGGTGACGCTCGTCGGCAAGGGCGTCTGCTTCGACACCGGCGGGCTCGACATCAAGCCGCCGTCGTCGATGGGGCTGATGAAGAAGGACATGGGCGGCGCCGCGACCGCGATGGGCCTCGCCCGCATCGTCATGGCGCTCGGCCTCGACATCCGCCTGCGCCTGCTGGTGCCCGCGGTCGAGAACGCGATCGCCGGGCCGGCCATGCGCCCCGGCGACATCCTGCCCTCGCGCAAGGGGCTGACCGTCGAGGTCAACAACACCGACGCCGAGGGCCGGCTCGTCCTCGGGGACGCCCTCGCCGTCGCCGACGAGGAGGCCCCCGAACTCGTCGTCAGCCTCGCGACCCTGACCGGCGCCGCCCGCGTCGCCCTCGGGCCGGACGTGCCCCCGTTCTTCACCGACGACGACGCCCTCGCCGCCGACCTCGCCGCGGCCGCGGCCGATGCCGCCGATCCGCTGTGGCGCCTGCCGCTCTGGGCGCCCTACGAGGGCCTGATCGAGCCCGGCATCGCCGATCTCGACAACGCGCCCTCGGGCGGGATGGCCGGGTCGATCACCGCCGCGCTCTTCCTGCGCCGCTTCGTGACCGCGACGCCGCGCTACATCCACCTCGACATCTACGGCTGGACACCGCGGACCAGGCCCGGGCGCCCGAAGGGCGGCGCCTTCCAGGCAGCGCGTGCCCTTCACCTCCTGCTGGAGAGACGCTTTTGCCCGGAGACCTGACCCCCTTCGCCGACCGCCTCGTCCCCGCCCGCGCCGACCTCGCGGCGGCCCACCTCCGCGGCCGCGTCACCGCCGCCGCCTTCGTCGCCGGCGAGGCGCGGCGGGTGACCGCGCCCCTCCTCGACCTGACGACGACCCCCGACCCGGCCGCCGAGCGCGCCACCCAGCTCATCCACGGCGAGACCTTCACCGTCTACGAGGAGCGCCCCGACGGGCTGGCATGGGGTCAGGCGGCGCTCGACGGCTACGTCGGCTACGTCGAGGCGCGCCACCTCGGGCGCGTCGCCGGCACCGGGCGGCGGGTGACCGCACTCTGGTCGCACCTCTACGCCCGGCCGCTCGCCCGGGGCCCGGTCGAGCACGACCTGCCCTTCCTCGCCGAGGTGCCGGTGTCGGGAACGAGCGGCAGCTTCGCGCGGCTGCGCGGCGGCGGCTTCGTTCCGGTCGCCCACCTGCTCCCCCTCGCCGACGACGACTTCGTCGCCCAGGCCGAGCGCTTCCTCGGGGTGCCCTACCTCTGGGGCGGGCGCAGCGCCCGGGGGATCGACTGCTCGGGCCTCGTGCAGCTGGCGCTGGTCGCGACCGGGCGCCCGGCGCCGCGCGACTCCGACATGCAGGCGTCGCTCCTCGGCGACGACCTCGCGGCGAAGGCGCCACCGCGCCGCGGCGACCTCGTGTTCTGGAAGGGGCATGTCGGGATCATGCGCGATCCCGACACCGTGCTCCACGCCAACGCCCATCACATGGCGGTCACCGCCGAGCCGCTCGCGGCGGTCGCCGCGCGCATAACGGCGACAGGCGGCGGCGCGATCACCGCGCGACGCCGCCTCACCGGGTACTGAAGGCCCCGCGCCTACTGGATGACCCGGAGCTCCGGCCCGCGCATCAGGCTCAGCCCCACCGACTCTGCGAGGGCGGTCAGCCCGAGGGCGACGTCGGCGCGCACGATCAGCGCCGCGATCAGCACCGCCTCCTCGCGGGCGCCCTCCGCGGCGAGCGCGACGAAGCGCGCGAACACGCATTCGTCGCTGCCCGCGCACGGGCAGTCGAGCGCGTGCCCCATCAGCGGCCGCCGCGCATAGCGCACCGTCGTCTCCAGGAGCTCGTCGAGCGCGCGCGCGAGGCCGACCGCGCCGTGGCCGTGCCGCCGCGCCAGTTCCTCCCCGAGGGCGACCTTGCCCTGCGCCCCGCCGCTCCACAGCCGGACGCAGCGGACCACGCGGGCCTCGAGCGGCGGCAGTTCGGCGAGCCTGCCGACCGCGGCCCCGCCCGGGTTCCTCGGGTGTGCGCTCATTTGGTCAGGATGAGCTTGCCCTGCCGCGTGATGCGGAGGATGTAGTGCTGCCCGTCGAGGACGATCTCGGCGTCGACGCCACCCGCGGTCAGCGCCCGCGCGTCGTGGACGGGGCGCGGCCCGCGGTCGATCGCCGGGCGCATCGGACGGGGTTCGACGGCGGACGGCAGGCCGAAGGATTTCCGGGGGGGTGTGTACATGCCAGCGGCTCCGCTCTCGGCTACGGGGTTTGGCGTGTCCCTTCGGACTGGCTGTCGCGATTGATGACAAAATTACTCGGGACGGTCAATCCTGATTTATTTGCTCGGGAATGGGCGGCCATCCGCCGGCCTCGCGCTTTCGTGGCCGCCCGTATTGAGCGAGATCAAGACGGCCGCTGCTCGCTGTGGTAGTGTCGGCGCTTGCCATCCAGTCCTGTCGAGGGGGATTCGACATGTCCGACACCACTGCCCA
>CAZEGY010000143.1:0-1373 GCA_964511815.1 uncultured Rhodovulum sp. | reverse complement strand
GCCGCCGCCGCCCGCGCCGCCGAGACCCTCGACGCCTCGGTGAAGGCCGCCGAGGCGCTGGCGGCGCGGCTCGCCGCCGACGCCGAGGCCGCCGAGACCGCCCGCCAGGCCGCGGTCGCCGGCGCTGTCGCCGGCGCCGTCGCCGACGCCACCGACCGCATCGCCGCCCGGGTCGCGGCCGCCGAGAAGGCCGCGGCGGAGGCGATCGAGCGCGCCTCGGCCGCGCTCCTCGACCGCCTCACCGCGGCGGAAACCAACGCCACCACCCTGCGGGACACCTTCGCCGCGCAGGCGAAGGCGGCGCAGGAACGCTTCGAGGCCCAGGTCGCCCAGGCGCTCGCCGCCGCGGAGACCAGCGCCGGCACGCTCGGCGAGGGCCTCGAGGCGCGGATGAGCGCCGCGGTCGCCGCCGCCGAGTCGACCTTCGCGCGGCTCGGCGCCGACGCCGAGGCCCGGCGCGCCGCCGCCGAGGAGGCGGGCCAGCGCGCCCTCGCGCTCCAGCAGGACGCGCTCGCCGGCGCCGGCGCCGCCGGGACCGCCCTCGCCGAGGGCTTCGCCGAGGCCCGCAAGCGCGTCGCCGACTTCGTCTCCGACCGCCTGCGCCAGGACCTCGAGATCCAGGGCCAGATCCTCGCCTGCCGCACCCTCGACGACCTCCGCGAGGTCCAGTCGCGGTTCTTCCGCACCGCCGTCGACCAGTACACCGCCGAGGCGAGCCGGATGATGAAGCTCGGCACCGAGGTCGTCGCCCGCACCATGCCGAAGGCCAACCGGCCGTCCTGACGCCCGAACCACCGGCCGGCGCGGCGCCCCGCCCGGGCGTCGCGCCGGCCGCGCGCGCACGCGCGCGCGCCCCGGACCGACTCCCGCCGGAGCCGCCCGCGCCGGCTTCCGCCCACGCCTGCCCGCGCTTCCGGCCTCCGGGTTGTAAAACCCCGGCCCCGCTGTCACTCTCTGCCCCCGGCCCCTGCCCGCGGAGCTTCCCGATGCCGACGCCGCCTGCCCACGCCGCCCTCATCGTCGTGGACGTGCAGAACGACTTCTGCCCGGGCGGCGCGCTCGCGGTCCGCGACGGCGACGCCGTCGTGCCGATCGTCAACCGCATCGCCCGCGCCTTCCCGGTGCGGGTCTACACCCAGGACTGGCACGCCCCCGACCACCGCTCGTTCGCGTCGAGCCACCCGGGCGCCGCGCCGTTCTCGACGACCGGGATGCCCTACGGCCCCCAGGTGCTCTGGCCCGACCACTGCGTCCAGGGCACCCCCGGCGCCGCCTTCCACCCCGACCTCGACGTCGACGCCGCCGACCTCGTCCTGCGCAAGGGCTTCCGCCCCCACGTCGACAGCTACTCGGCGTTCTTCGAGAACGACCGG
>CAZEGY010000142.1:0-8038 GCA_964511815.1 uncultured Rhodovulum sp. | reverse complement strand
ACTCGCGGTCGGCGACGGCGAAGGACACGTCGCGCACCGCCCGCACCTCGCGGCGCCCCTGGACGAAGGTCACCGAGAGAGCGTCGATCTCGATCGTCGGCATCGTCTCACTCCGCCCCCTTCATTCGGCCCACGCCGCGTCGCGGTCGAGGACCGGCAGCGCCCCGCGGGTGCCGCCGATCCGCGGCAGGCACCCGAGCAGGCCCCGCGTGTAGGGGTGCCGCGCCGCGTGCAGGTCGGCGGCGGCGAGCTCCTCCATCACCCGGCCGCGGTACATGACGATCACCCGGTCGCAGAAGCGCGAGACGAGCTGGAGGTCGTGCGAGATGAAGAGCAGCCCGAGGCCGCGGTCCTGCACCAGCTCGTCGAGGATCGCGAGCACCTCGGCCTGCACGGTCGCGTCGAGCGCCGAGGTCGGCTCGTCGGCGATGAGCAGGTCGGGGTCGGGGATCAGCATCATCGCGATCATCACCCGCTGGCCCATGCCGCCCGAGAGCTCGTGCGGGTAGGCGTCGAGGACGCGCTCGGGGTCGCGGATCTGCACGGCCTCGAGGGTCTCGAGCGCCTTGGCCCGGGCCGCGCGCTTGCCCATGCCGTCGCGCCGCCGCAGGCCCTCGGTCAGCTGGTCGCCGATGCGCATCACCGGGTTCAGCGAGTACTTGGGGTCCTGCATCACCATGGTGATCCGCCGGCCGCGCAGGGCGCGCATCTGCCGGTTCGAGGCGCGGAGGAGGTCGATGCCGTCGAAGGACAGCCGCTTCGCCGTCACCTCCGCCCCGGGGATCAGCCGCAGGATCGCCCGGCCGGTCATCGTCTTGCCCGACCCCGACTCGCCGACGATCGCCAGCCGCTCGCGGCCGAGCGCGAAGGAGACCCCGCGCACCGCCTCGAAGGGGCCGGCCTCGGTCGGGAAGGTGACGCGCAGGTCCTCGACCTCGAGCAGGTTCATCCCCGGCCTCCCGCGCCGCGCGGGTCGAGGACGTCGCGGAGGCCGTCGCCGAGGAGGTTGAAGCCGAGCGAGACGATGAAGATCGCGAGCCCCGGCATCGTCGCCACCCACCACTGGTCGAAGAGGAACTTCCGCCCCGACGAGATCATCAGCCCCCACTCGGGCAAGGGCGGCTGCGCCCCGAGGCCGAGGAAGCCGAGGCCGGCGGCGGTCAGGATGATCCCGGCCATGTCGAGGGTCACCCGGATGATGACCGAGGGCACGCACATCGGCGCGACGTGGCTGACGAGGATGCGCCCGCCGCTCGCCCCGAGGAGCCGCGCGGCGGCGATGTAGTCGGAGTTCCTGACCGTCAGCGTCTCGGCGCGGGCGACCCGGGCGTAGGGCGGCCATGCGGTCAGCGCGATGGCGAGGACGGCGTTGCCGATGCCGGGGCCGAGGGCGGCGACGAAGGCGAGGGCGAGGATCAGCCGCGGGAAGGCGAGGAAGATGTCGGTCAGGCGGCTGAGGATGCGGTCGACCCAGCCGCCGTAGTAGCCCGCGACCGTGCCGATCACGAGCCCGAAGACCGGCGCGGTCACGGTGACGAGGAGGACGATCCACAGGGTGATGCGGGCGCCGTAGACCAGCCGGCTCCAGATGTCGCGGCCGAACTCGTCGGTCCCGAGCCAGTGGCCGGGCGACAGGGGCGGCATCAGCCGCTCGGCGAGGTTCTGGGCGTAGGGGTCGTGCGTGGCGAGGAGCGGCGCCGCCGCCGCCATGACGACGAGGGCCACGACGATGCCGAGCCCGAGGAGCGCGAGCGGGTTGCGCCCCAGCCGCAGCCAGCCGCGGTAGGCCTGCCCGAGCCGCGCCTGGCGCCGCGACGCCGGGCTCGGGTCGAGCAGCCAGGCGCGCGACAGCGCGCTCACGTCCGCGCCCGCGGGTCGAGCAGGCGGTAGAGCACGTCCGACACCATGTTGAGGAGCACGAAGACCGCGCCGACGACGACGGTGCCGCCCATCACCGCCGCCATGTCGGCGGAGAAGAGGGCGTTGGTGATGTAGAGGCCGAGCCCCGGCCAGGCGAAGACGGTCTCGGTCAGCACCGAGCCTTCGAGGAGGGCGGCGTAGGAGAGCGCGATGACGGTGACGAGCGGCACCGAGACGTTGCGGAGCGCATGGACCCAGACGACGCGCCACTCGGGCATCCCCTTGACCCGTGCCGTGGTGACGTACTCCTGGGAGAGCTGCTCGAGCATGAACGAGCGCGTCATCCGGCTGATGTAGGCCATCGAGTAGGCGCCGAGCACCAGCGCCGGCAGCACGAGGTGGCTGAGGGCGTTGGCGAAGACGTCCCACGCGCCCGAGAGCGCGGAGTCGATCAGGATCGAGCCGGTCACCCGCACGACGTCGAGCTCGTAGATGAACTCGTAGGAGGTATCGAGCCGCCCCGGGCCGCCGACCCACCCGAGCTTGCCGTAGAAGACGAGGAGTCCCATCAGCCCGAGCCAGAACACCGGCATCGAGTAGCCGACGAGCCCGACGAGGCGCACCGCCTGGTCGGCGAGCGTCCCCGGCCGGGTCGCGGCGAGGACGCCCGCGGGGATGCCGAGCAGGACGCCGAAGAGCGTCGCGATCGTCGCGAGCTCGAGGGTCGCGGGGAAGACGCGGGCGACGTCGGCGATCACCGGCTGGCCGGTGAGGAGCGAGCGCCCGAGGTCGCCGGTCACCGCGTCGCGGACGTAGAGCGCGAACTGCACCCAGAGCGGATCGTCGAGGCCCATCGCCGCGCGCGCCGCCTCGTACTGCGCCGTCGTGGCGCGCTCGCCGATGATCGCGAGCACCGGGTCGATCGGCATCACCCGCCCGATGACGAAGGTGACGGCGAGAAGCCCGAGGAGCGTCACCGCGAGGGTGACGAGAAAGCCCGCCACCCCGCGCGCCACGCCGGTGGCGCGTTCGAGGTGGCCGGGGCCGGTGATGTCTTCCTGGTGTGCCATGCGTGCGTCCGGCGGGCCCGCGGGGGCCCGCCGGGAGCCGCTAGTTCTTCGAGGTCGCGAAGAAGGCGGCCGAGCTCACCGAGCCGCCGGCCGAGAAGCCCTCGACGTTCGACCGCATCGCCACCTGCTCGATCTGCTGGAAGAGCGGCGCGAAGGGCGAGGCCGTCTGGTGGATGCGCTGGATCTCCTGGTACATCGCCGCGCGCTTGTCGCCGTCCTGCTCGAGAACGGCGGCGTTCACCATGTCGTTGGTCTCCGTCGCCGGCCAGGCGTTGCGCCAGGCGAGGACGCCGGTCAGCTGGGCCTCGTCGGAGTTGTCGGGGTTGCGGGCGAAGGTGTCGGCGTTGGTGTGCGGGTCGGGATAGTCCGGGCCCCACGCCTCCATGACGAACTCCTGGTGGCGCGCCCGGTACTCGCCGAGGATCTCGGCGCCGGTGCCGACGCGGAGCTCGAGGTTGATGCCGGCCTGCGCCATGGTGTTCTGGAGCGACTGGGCGATCTCCATGCGCTCCTGATCGTTGCGGACGTAGAGCTTGGCGTCGATCCGGTCGATGCCGGCCTCGGCGAGCAGCGCCTTGGCCTTCTCGACGTCGAACGAGTAGGGCTGGTCCTCGATCGCGCCGAGGAAGCCCGCCGGCAGGAACGACTGGTGGACGATGTTCGAGCCCTCGAGGAAGCTGTCGGCCATGCCCTGGTAGTCGACGAGGTACTTCACCGCCTCGATCACCTTCGGGTTGTTCAGCGGCTCGACCTTCTGGTTGAGCGCGAGGTAGTAGATCCGCCCGCGCTGCTCGTCGACGACCCTGATGTCGGGGTTGCCCTCGATGCCGGCGACGTCGACCGGGGTCAGCTTGCGCGCGATGTCGATGTCGCCCTTCTCGAGCAGGAGCCGCTGGGTCGCGGGCTCGGCGACGTGGCGCACGAAGACCCGCGCCAGCGGCGGGGCGCCGCGCCAGCCGTCCGGCACCGCCTCGAGGACGTAGCTGTCCGAGGGCTTGTAGGTGCGGAGCCGGTAGGCGCCCGAGCCGGCCGAGTTGGTCTTCAGCCACTCGTAGCCGAAGTCGCCGTCCGCCTCGTGGGCGAGCGCCTCGGTCTTGTCGACGATCGAGGCGACGATCGAGGTCAGGCAGTTGAAGAAGAAGGTCGGGGCGTAGGGCTTGTCGGTGACGATGACGAGGGTCGCGTCGTCGGTCGCCTTGATCTTCTCGGCGACGTTGTCGGCGGTGAAGCCGAACTGGGTGAGGATGAAGGACGGGGTCTTGTCGAGGATGACGGCGCGCTGGAGCGACCACGCGGCGTCCTCGGCGGTCACCGGGTTGCCGGAGTGGAAGTTCGCCCCCTGCCGCATCCTGAAGGTGTAGGTCATGCCGTCCTCGCCGACCTCCCAGCTCTCGGCGAGGCCGGGGACGAGCGGCCCGAGGTCGGCGGGGTCGAGCTCGATCAGCGTGTCGTAGACGTTGTTGAGCAGGTCGTTCCCCGAGAACTCGAACGACTCCGCCGGGTCGAGCGAGACGATGTCGTCGATCTTGTCGGCGATGACGAGCGTGTCGGCCGGCGTCTCGGCCAGCACGACGGCGGCGGAACCGCCGGCGAGGCCGAACGCGAGCGCCACGGCCGCCGTCAGGGTCTTGCTGAAGTGCATCTTTTTGTTGCTCCCCGTTGGTCGAGCAGGGGCGCCCGTCCGGGTCGTCCCGCTCGGGGGAGTTTGACAACCGCCCGCCGCCGTGTCCAGTTCGGCCCGCGTCAGGACGCGGGGGGAGGGCGATGCAGCGGGTTTTCGACGGGCACAACGACGTCCTCCTCCGCCTCTGGCGCCACGGCGACCTCGCCGGCCGCCGCTTCGTCGAGGGCGACGGCGAGGGGCACCTCGACCTGCCGCGCGCCCGCGCCGGCGGGCTCGCCGCGGGCTTCTTCGCCGTCTACGTCCCCGGCAACCTCACCGCCCTCGCCGCGCTCGTCGGCGACGACGACGACGGCGGCGTCGTCGATCTCCCCCACATCGGCCCCGTCGACGCCTCCGACGCCCGCCGGGTGACGCTCGAGCAGGCCGGGATCCTGCTGCGCATGGCCCGGGAGAACCCTTCCGACTTTCGCGTCTGCACCACGGTCGCCGAGATCGAGGCGGCGGAGGCCACGGGCGCGATGGCCGCGATCTTCCACCTCGAGGGCGCCGAGGCGATCGGTCCCGACCTCGCCGGGCTCGAAGTGCTCCACGCCGCCGGCCTGCGCTCGCTCGGCCCGGTGTGGTCGCGCCCGAACGCCTTCGGCACCGGCATTCCGTTCCGTTTCCCGGGTGACCCCGACGAGGGTCCGGGCCTGACGCCGGCCGGCCGCGACCTCGTCCGCGCCTGCGACCGTCTCGGCATCCTCTTCGACCTGTCGCACCTCAACGCCGCCGGCTTCCGCGACGTGGCCGCCCTGTCGACGAAGCCCCTCGTCGCCACCCATTCGAACGCCCACGCCGTCTCGCCCGCCTCGCGCAACCTTACCGACGCCCAGCTCGACGCCATCGCCGAAAGCCGCGGCGTCGTCGGCCTCAACTACGCGGTCGGGTTCCTCCGCGACGACGGGCGCCGGGTGTCGGACACGAGCCTGACGGTGATGATCCGCCACCTCGACCACCTGCTCGCCCGCCTCGGCGAGGACGGCGTCGCCCTCGGCTCCGACTTCGACGGCGCGCTCGTCCCGCGCGAGATCGGCGACGCCGCCGGCCTCCCCGCCCTCGTCGGCGCCATGCGCCAGGCGGGCTACGGCGACGCATTGGTCGAGAAGATCTGCTGGGGGAACTGGGTGGGCGTCCTCCGCCGCACCCTCGGCGGCTGACCTCGCGGCGTCAGTAGCCGCCGAGGATCTCCATCCGCGTCCCGTCGCTGAACCGCCCGAGGCGGAACGGCGCGGGGTCGACGAGCGGCGGCGCCCCGGTCACGAGATCGGCCATCAGCCGCCCCGCCGCCGGCCCGATGCCGAAGCCGTGCCCGGAAAACCCGGTGGCGATGAAGAACCCCGGCAGCGCCGCCACCGGCGAGATCACCGGCACCGCGTCCGGCGTCACGTCGATGCACCCCGCCCAGACCTGCGCGATCCGCGCCTTCTCGAAGGCCGGCAGGTTCCGGCGCACGATGCCGAGAACCCGCTCGCTCTCGCCCCGGGTCGGTTCGGGGTCGAGGATGCGCACGCGCTCGAACGGCGAGGCCGCGTCCAGCGCCCAGGTCCGCGGGGTCCGCATCTCGTCGAGAAAGGCGCTGCCGAGGCGGAAGCGCAGCATCCGCCACTCGGTCTTCAGCGCCGGCAGGAACGCGCGCGCGTAGCGGAACGACGCCGGCACGATGTCGACGAGGTTGCGGTCCCACGACGCCACCGTGTAGCCGCCGTCGGCGCGCTTGCGGAGCGAGAACTCCCCCGCGGAGATCGTCGGCTCCGGCCCGCCGTCGAGCGGCGCCGTGCGCATCACCGTGTTCGTGACCTTGAGCTGCGGCAGGTCGATGCCGCAGCGCCCGGCGAAGAGGCCGGACCACGCTCCCCCGGCAAGCACCACCGCCGGGCAGGCGATCGGGCCGCGCTCGGTGACGACGCCGGCGACCGCGCCGCCCGCCGTCTCGATCCCGCGCACCGCGCACCCGGTCAGCACGCGGGCGCCGCGCTCGCGTGCCCGCTCGGCGATCGCCGGCGCCGCCTTCTGCGGCTCGGCGCGGCCGTCGTCGAAGGTTTGGAGCGCGCCCCGGACGGCGAGCCGGGAGCCGGGCGCCACCTCGGCGAACCCGGCGGGGGACAGCATGCGGTGGCCGATCTGGTAGGCGTCGAGCGCCCGCGCCCAGCCCTCGGCCTCGGCGAGCCCCGCCTCGTCGGCGCAGGCGAAGACGATCCCCGAGCGCACGTAGCCCGTCGCCCGCCCGAGGCGCGCGTCCATCCCGCGCCAGAGCCGGAGCGACTCGGCCATCAGCGGCACCTCGCGCGGGTCGCGGCGCGAGATCCGCACCCAGCCCCAGTTGCGGCTCGACTGCTCCGCCGCGATCCCGCCCTTCTCGCAGAGCGCGACGCGCACCCCGCGCTCGGCCAGCTCGAGCGCCGTCGCCGCGCCGATGATGCCGCCGCCGACGACGACCACGTCGACCGCCGCCGGCAGGGTCGCGTCGCCCTCGAAGGCGTCGACGGTCGGACCGGGCATTCGGGCTCTCCTCGCGGGCAGGGGACCGCGCCGACCCTTCCGGAGCGCGTGCCGGTTGTCCAGCCCGGGGGGCGCTCAGCCGTTCGCGACCTCGTAGTCGGCCGGGACCGATCCCCGCGCGACGAGGCGGGCGTTCGGCAGGTCGTTGCCCTCGGTCTTGGCCCGCACCGTGGCGGCGTCGAGCCCGTAGCCCTGCCAGCGTGTCGCGAGCCGCGCCGCGAGCACGTCCTCGGGGACGCGCAGGAACACCGTCGCGTCGAACGACGGCCGCAGCCGCGCCCAGTCCGGGTGATCGAGGAGGAGATAGTTGCCTTCGACGATGACGAGCCGGGTCGACGGCGGGACGATGCGCGCCCCGGCGCGGGCGATCTCGATCGCGCGGTCGAAGACCGGCACCGCCACCGGGCGCCCGTCGTCGGCGGCGAGCCGCGCCAGCATCGCCGCGAGCCCGTCGACGTCGAAGGTGTGCGGCGCGCCCTTGCGCGCCCGGTCGCCGCGGGCCTCGAGGACGGCGTCGTCGTAGTGGAAGCCGTCCATCGGCAGCACCTCGGCGGCGACGCCCGGGACGAGCATGTCCCGGAGCCGCTCGGCGAAGGTGCTCTTGCCCGACCCCGGCGCCCCGGCGACGGCGACGAGACGCCGCCGCGGCCCCTGCGCCGCGGCGAGCGCGGCGGCGAGCTGCGCGAGATCGACGACGCGGGTCACGGGCGGCACCGCGAACGACGGAGCCTGTCGGCCCCTGCCGCCTCGGAGCCCCGCTTTCGCGCGCGGTCCCTGATGCTGCCGGAAATCCCGTCCATGGTCCCGTGTCTACACGCTTCGGTGACCGAGGCGAAACCGTGGAATCGACGGCGTCGCCGCGCCGCAGCCCGCGCTCCTCGGCGCGCTTCCGCCAGCGAGAGCCCGGGCCGGACGACACGCTTGATGACGTCCGTCATGACTG
>CAZEGY010000141.1:0-8087 GCA_964511815.1 uncultured Rhodovulum sp. | reverse complement strand
CCGAGCCCTACATGCGCGCCGAAGGAGCGACCATGCAAAGCCTCGACCCCGCCCGTTGCGCCCTCGTCATCCAGGACATGCAGAACGACGTGGTGATGGACGGCGGCGCCTTCGCCGCCTCGGGCGCGCCGCAGCATTGCCGCGAGCAGAACGCCATCCCGAACGCTGCGCGTCTGGCCGAAGAGTGCCGGAAGCGCGGCATCCCGGTGATCCACGTCTGGTTCGAGGTCGCCGAGGGCGCCCCCGGCCTCACCCTCAACTGCCCGCTCTTCGAAGGCGTCATCGAGAACCGCGCCGTGGTGAAGGGCACCTGGGGCGCCCAGCCGGTGCCGGGGCTCGAGCCGAAGCCCGGCGACCACGTCGTCTCGAAGATGCGGATGAGCGCCTGGGAGGGGACGAACCTCGAGACCATCCTCAAGGCCGAGGGCCGCGACACCGTGATCGTCACCGGCGCGTGGACCAACATGTCGATCGAGCACACCGCCCGCACCGGCGCCGACAAGGGCTACCTGATGATCGTCCCCGAGAACGCCTGCGCGACGATGAACGCCGACTGGCACCGCGCCTCGATCGACTACGCCCTCCAGAACGTCGCCGCCGTCACCACCACCGACGCCGTCGTCGCCGCGCTCGGCGGCTGAGGCGCCGGCCCCGGCGCCGGCGCGGCACGCCGGCTCCGGTAGCCCGACGCGGCGGAGCGGATACGCCGTCACGCCGGCCGTGAGTTTGCCGCTGCTGCCACGCACGTCCAGTTGGACCCCGAAAGCCGATCCTCGAGATCACCGACGAGGACTGGCACGCCGGCTTCGACGTCTACTTCCTGAACGCGGTGCGGCCGACCCGGCTGGTGACCCCGGTGATGCAGCGGCAGCGGTCCGGCTCGATCGTCAACGTCTCGACGGCCTGGGCCTTCGAGCCCACCCCGGCGTTCCCGACCTCCACCGTGGCGCGGGCAGGGCTGGCGGCGTTCACCAGGATATTCGCCGACACCTACGCCGCCGAGAACATCCGCATGAACAATGTCCTTCCCGGCTGGATCGACAGCCTGCCGGCGACCGAGGAGCGCCGCCAGGCGCTGCCGATGCAGCGCTATGGCAAGGCCGAGGAGGTCGCGGCGCTGGTGGCGTTCCTCGCCTCGGACGGCGCGGCCTACATTACCGGCCAGAACGTCAGGGTCGACGGCGGCGTGACGCGCTCGGTCTGACCCGGACGCCCGGGGCGGACGCCTCCCCCGAGGATGGATTTCCCTTGCCGCGCGCAGGCGTGGCTGTGATAGACAGGTGTGACGACCCGGGAGGACGTTCGTGCGCCGGCAGAAGCTCTCCGAGGAGGTCCGGAAGCAGCTCCTCGACCTGATCAACAGCGGCTCGGTGGGACCGGGAGAGCCGCTCCCCTCCGAGCGCGAGCTGATGGAGCGGCTGCGGGTCGGGCGGCCGGCGATCCGCGAGGCGATGCAGTCGCTCGAGACCATCGGGCTCATCGAGATCCGCCACGGCGAGCGCGCGCGGGTCGTGGAGCCATCGGTCGGGCGGATGGTCGACCAGGTGAGCGAGACGATGAAGCACCTGCTCGCCCATTCGCCGGCGAGCCTCGAGAACCTCAAGGAGGCGCGGGCGACCTTCGAGCGCGAGATGGCGCGGATCGCCGCCCGGCGGCGGTCGGAGGCCGATCTCGAAAGGCTCGCGGACATCCTCGAGGAGCAATCGCGCGCCGTCGCCGATCCGGCGCGGTTCCGGACCCTCGACGGCCGCTTTCACCGCGAGATCGCCGCGGTCAGCGGCAACCCGATCTTCACCGCGCTGATCGACGCCGTCTTCCGCTGGCTGTCGGATTTCCACGTCGACCTCGTGTCGGTGCCCGGGCTCGAGCAGCTCACGCTCGCCGAGCATCGCGAGATCCTCGCGGCGCTGAACCGCGGCGATGCCGAGGCGGCGAGCGCGGCGATGGCCGACCACCTGATGCGCGCCAACGAGCTCTACCGCCAGTCCCACCTCGTCCGGAGCTGACCGGCCCGCGAGGGCGCGCCCCCGCACGACCGCAAGGTCATTGCCGCCCCGACCCAACTGGTATAATGAGTAGGCCAAGGACGGGGGCATCGAGTGACGGCCGGGACGGATCTCGCAGCATCGGAGGAGGCGGCGGTCGGCGCGGACCCGACGTTCGCGGCCGGCCCCTTGTCGGTGGAGGTCGCCGAGGGTCGGCTCCGGGTCTTCTGGGCCGGCGCCGAGGTGGTCCGCCAGATCGACTGCCCGATCCGGGACGCGGACTGGCGCACCCTCGCCGTCGAGACGACGCGCGCCGAGGCGCGGCGCGGCACCGACGGCTTCGGCTATCGCCGGACGTTCCGGACGCGCGACGGCAGCTTCACCGGAACGCTCTCGCTCGAGGCCCGCGCCGACGCCGCCGACGGCACGCTCGAAGTGGCGCTGGAGCTGACGCCGACGCGGGACGTCGTGGTCAACCGTGCGGGCTTCGTGCTGCTGCATCCGATCGCCGGGACCGCCGGCGCGCCGCTCGAGGTCACCCATCCCGACGGGCGCCGGGAGGCGACGCGCTTTCCGGCGCGCATCAGCCCGGGGCAGCCCGTCTTCGACATCGCCGGGCTGCGCCATGCGGCGGGGCCGGTGACGGTGGCGATCGCGATGGAGGGCGAAGTCTTCGAGATGGAGGACCAGCGCAACTGGACCGACGCCTCGTTCAAGACCTACTGCCGCCCGCTCGGCCGGCCGCGGCCCTATCGCCTCGCGGCCGGCGAGGCGGTGCGGCAGCGGCTCACGCTCACGCTCGCGCCGCGGACGGGAGCCGAGGGGACGCCCGCCGCGGCGGCCGAAACGATGGCGCGGATGCCGCGGATCGCGCTGGCGCACGACCCCGCGATCGCGCCGGAGCCGGCGCCGGCGGCGGTGGCGCGGCTCGGGGTGGAGGCGCTGCTCCTCCGGGTCACCGCGGCGACGCCGCTCGGGGCCCTGCCGGTCGCGGCGCCGGTCACGCTCGAGATCGTCACCGGCGCGGACGCGGCGGCGGACATCGCCGCCGTCGCGTCCGGCTGCCGCGCCGCCGGGATCGCGCCGCGGCGGGTCGTCGCGCTGCCCGCGAGCTATCTCGCGAGCCACCAGCCGGAGGGGCCGTGGCCCGAGGGACCGGCGCCGATGGACCTGGTGCCGCTGGTGCGGGCGGCCTTTCCGAAGGCCGAGGCCGGCGGCGGGATGCTGACCAACTTCACCGAATTCAACCGCTGCCCGCCGGACCCGGCGCTTATCGACTTCGCCACCTTCGGGACGACGGCGATCGTCCATGCCGCCGACGACCGCGCGGTGATCGAGACGCTGGAGGCGCTGCCCCAGGTCTTCGAGAGCGCGCAGGCGCTGGCCGCGGGCCGGCCCCTGCACCTCGGCCTTGTCGCGATCGGCATGCGCTCGAACCCCTACGGCGCGGCGGTGGCGCCGAACCCGGAGGGGCGGCGGCTCGCCATGGCGATGGACGACCCGCGGCAGCGCACCGGCTTCGCGGCGGCGTGGGCGGTGGCGGCGGCCGCGGCGGCGGCGCACGCGGGCGTCGCGAGCTTCGCGCCGGCGATGGCCGCCGGGCCGCTCGGCCTCGGCCGCGACGGCGCGCTCTGGCCGATCTTCGAGGCGGTGGCCGCCTTGGCGGCGCTCGGCGGCACCGACGTCGAGATCACCCGGGGCGGCGGCCTCGTGACCATCCGCGGCCGCGGCCGCGATGGCGTGGCCGGGATCGCCGCCAACCTCGGGCCGGCGCCGGTGCGGCTCGTCGTTCCTGCCGGCGAGCGGCTGCGGACGGGGTCGGACGTGCTCGAGCCCTTCGCGATCGCGGTCTTCGCGGAGGCGGCGTCGTGAGCGGCTGGCGGGGGGCGCTGATCGGCTGCGGCTTCTTCGCCCGCAACCACATGCACGGCTGGGCCGAGGCCGAGGGGGCGGAGATCGTCGCGGTCTGCGACCGTGACCGGACCCGGGCGGACGGCTTCGCGGCGGACTTCGCGGTGCCGGCGGCCTGGGACGACGCCGAGCGGATGCTCGCCGAGGTGCGGCCGGACTTCGTCGACGTGGCGACGACGGTCGAGAGCCACCGCCCGCTCGTCGAGCTCGCGCTCCGCCACGGGGCGCTGACGATCTGCCAGAAGCCGTTCGCGGCCAGCTACGCCGACGGGCGCGCGATGGTCGACGCGGCGGAGGCGGCCGGGAGACCGCTGATCGTCCACGAGAACTTCCGCTGGCAGAACCCGCTGCGGCTGGTGCGGGCGGAGATCGCCGCGGGGAGCATCGGCGACCCGACCTTCGCCCGGATCTCCTTCCGGCACGGCTACGACATCTACGCGGGCCAGCCCTATCTCGCCGAGGTCGAGGACCTCGCGCTGACCGACGTCGGGCTGCACCTCTTCGACGTGGCGCGGTTCCTGATGGGCGACGTCGCCGCGGTCGCCTGCGTGACCCAGCGGCTGAACCCGGCCGTTCGCGGCGAGGACGCCTTCACCGCCCTCCTCCGCCACGAGGGCGGCGCGGTGACGAGCGTCGAGTGCAGCTTCTTCACCCGCATCGAGCCCGACCCCTTCCCCGAGACCTTCGTCCGGGTCGAGGGGCCGACCGGGACGATCGAGCTCGGCGCCGGCGGGCGGATCCGGGTGAGCGCAAGCGGCGCCGTGCGGGAGATCGACGGCGATCCGCCGGTGCCGAGCTGGGGCGCGCGGCCCTGGCACCTGATCCAGGACTCGGTCGCGGCCTTCGAGCGCCACGTGGTCGCGGTGCTCGACGGCCGCGCCGAGCCGCAGCCGTCGGGGCGGCACAACCTCGGGACCCTCGCGATCACCCTCGCCGCGATCCGCTCCGCCCGGAGCGGCGAGACCGTGCGCATCGCCGATTTCGTCGCAGGAGGCTGCCAGCCGTGAGCCGCATCGAGGCCGACTACTGGATCGAGAGCGCCTGGCCGCTGGCCGAGGCCGCCGAGGCGATGGCCGGCGAGCAGTCGTCGGGGACCTTCCTGCCGATCCCGGGCGAGACGCCGGAGCTCAAGGAGCGCGCGGCGGCGCGGGTGGTGGCGCTCGACGACCTCGGCGAGGTGCCCGGCCCCTCCCTGCCCGGCGCCGGCCGGGCGGACCGGCCGCACCGCGCCGGCCGGGTGACGCTCTCCTGGCCCCTCGACAACATGGGGCCGTCGCTGCCGAACCTGATCGCGGCGGTCGCGGGCAACCTCTTCGAGCTCGAGCAGTTCTCCGGGCTCCGGCTGCTCGATCTTCGCCTGCCGGATGAATTTTCAACCGCAAACCCCGGACCCGCCTTCGGAATCGAGGGAACCCGGCGCCTCGCGGGCGTCGAGGGGCGGCCGCTGATCGGCACGATCGTGAAGCCGTCGGTCGGGCTCGACGCCGAGGCGACGGCCGCGCTCGTCGCCGAGCTCTGCGCGGCGGGGCTCGACTTCGTCAAGGACGACGAGCTCCAGGGCGACGGACCGGCCTGCCCGTTCGAGGACCGGGCGCGGGCGGTGATGACGGCGATCGAGCGGGCGGCCGACCGGACGGGCCGCAAGCTCATGTTCGCCTTCAACGTCACCGGCGAGATCGACGAGATGCGGCGGCGCCACGACCTCGTGCGCGCCCTCGGCGGCACCTGCGTGATGGTGAACCTCACCGGCGTCGGGCTCTCGGGGGTGCTGGCGCTGCGGCGGCACGCGGACCTGCCGATCCACGCCCACCGGAACGGCTGGGGGGCGCTGACACGCTGCCCGGCGCTCGGGTTCGACTATCCCGCCTGGTCGAAGATCTGGCGGCTGGCGGGCGCCGACCACATGCACGTCAACGGGCTGCGCAACAAGTTCTGCGAGGCCGACGCCAGCGTCATCGCCTCGGCGCGCGCGCTCCTGACGCCGATGTTCGAGGGCAAACCCTGCATCGCCATGCCGGTCTTCTCCTCGGGGCAGTCGGCGGCGCAGGTCTGGGACACCTATGCCGCGCTCGGCACGCCCGACCTCATCTATGCCGCCGGCGGCGGCATCATGGGACATCCGGGCGGGCCGGCGGCCGGGGTGCGGGCGCTGCGCGACGCCTGGGACGCGGCACTCGCCGGCGAGACGGCGACGGCACGGGCGGCGCGCTCGCCGGAGCTCGCGGCGGCGCTGGGCAAGTTCGGATGACGCTGGCGCCGCTCCCCACCGACCGGCCGGTGCTCGCCTTCTACGGCGACGACTTCACCGGCTCGGCCGCGACGATGGACGTGCTGAGCCTCGCCGGGCTCGAGACCGTGCTCTTCCTCGCGCCGCCGACGCCCGCGGTGCTGGCGCGCTTTCCCGGCGCCCGGGCGATCGGGCTGGCCGGCGACGCGCGGACGCGGAGCCCGAAGTGGATGCGGGCCGAGCTGCCGGGGATCTTCGCGAGCCTGCGGCGGCTCGGCGCGCCGGTCCTGCACTACAAGGTGTGCTCGACGCTCGACAGCGCCCCGCACGTCGGCTCGATCGGGACGGCGGCGGAGATCGGCCTCGAGCCCGGCGGCACGGCGCCCCTCGTCGTCGCCTCGCCCGACATCGGGCGCTGGCAGGCCTTCGGGACGATCTTCGCCCGTGCCGGCGACGGTGCGGTCCACCGGCTCGACCGGCATCCGACGATGGCGGCGCATCCGGTGACGCCGATGGACGAGGCCGACGTGCGCCGCCACCTCGCGCGGCAGACCGGGCTCCGCATCGGGCTCGTCGACCTCCTCGACCTCGCGGCCGGCCGCGGCCCGGCCCGGCTCGCCGAGGAGCGGCGCATGGGCGGGATAGTCGCTCTCGACGTCATCGACGATGCGACCCTCGCGGCCGCCGGCGCGCTGTTGTGGACGTCCGGCGGCTTCGTGATCGGCTCGCAGGGCGTCGAGAACGCCCTCGTCGCCGCCTGGCGCAAGGCGGGGCTCATCGGCCCGGCGCCGCGACCCCGGCCCCTGCCCCCGGCAGAGCGCGTCGCCGTCGTCTCGGGCTCGTGCTCGCCGGTGACCGGCGCGCAGATCGACGCGGCCGAGGCGGCGGGCTTCGCCGTGGTGCCGCTCGACCCGCACGCGCCGGACTGGGAGGGCGCGGCCGCCGCGGCGGGCGCGGCGCTCGCCGCCGGGCGCTCGCCGATCGTCGCGACGGCGCGCGGGCGGAACGACCCGGACTTCAGCGACGCCGACGGGCGGCTCGGCACCGGGCTCGGGCGGCTCCTCGACCGGCTGGTGCGCGAGGCGGGGCTGACGCGCGCCGTGATCGCCGGCGGCGATACGTCGAGCCACGGCGCGCGGGCGCTCGGGCTCGTGGCGCTGACGACGGAGGCGCCGATAGAGCCGGGCGCCTCGCTGCTCCGCGGCCACCGCGCCGACGGGACGAGCCTCGAGATCGTGCTCAAGGGCGGCCAGATGGGCGGCCCCGAGCTCTTCGTCCGCGTTCGCGACGGGCTGACGAACCAGGCTGACGAACCAGGGCGGAGTAGCCGCCGCATGAGGGAGACCCCGAGACCATGACCAAGATCGCGCTTCTCGGCGCCGGCGGGAAGATGGGTGTCCGCCTCGCCACCAACCTCCAGGGCAGCCGGTTCGACGTGGCGCCCGTCGAGGTCGCGGAAGCCGGCCGCGCCCGGCTGAAGGCCGCGACCGGGCTCGACTGCGTCGAGCAGGGCCAGGCGCTCAGCCGCGCCGACGTCGTGCTCCTCGCCGTGCCGGACCGGGCGATCGGCAGCGTCGCGCACCAGATCGTGCCGCAGCTCGACCCCGGCACCGCCGTCATCGTGCTCGACGCCGCGGCGCCGCACGCCGGCGAGATGCCCGGGCGCGCCGACGTCACCTACTTCGTCACCCACCCCTGCCACCCGCCGATCTTCAACGACGAGACCGATCCCGCGGCGAAGGGCGACTTCTTCGGCGGCGTCGCCGCCAAGCAGCACATCGTCTGCGCGCTGATGCAGGGCCCGGAGGAGCACTACGCGCTCTGCGAGGAGGTGGCGCGCGAGATCTTCAAGCCGGTGATGCGCTCCCACCGCTGCACCGTCGAGCAGATCGCCATCCTCGAGCCGGCACTGTCGGAGACCGTGGGCGCCACGCTGGCGCTGGCGCTCCGCGAGGCGACCGACG
>CAZEGY010000140.1:0-8161 GCA_964511815.1 uncultured Rhodovulum sp. | reverse complement strand
GATGCGGATGGCGGATACGACCGGGCGCGCGCCGGTCAGCTCACGGATGTTCAGCATGGCTCAGATCCCCGTCGAGGCGACACGGACGGCGGCGACGATGCGCTGGTAGCAGCCGCAGCGGCAGATGTTGTCGCGCATCCCGTCGGCGATTTCCCGGTCGGTCGGGTTCGGCGTCGCGGCGAGGAGCGCCGCGGCCTGCATGATCTGCCCGGCCTGGCAGAAGCCGCACTGCGGCACCGAAAGGTCGCGCCAGGCGACCTGCACGGGATGGTTGCCCTCGGGGTGCAGCCCTTCGATGGTGACGACCTCCCGGCCCTCGACCTCGGCGAGGGTCATCAGGCAGCTCCGCTCGGCCACGCCGTCGACGTGGACGGCGCAGGCGCCGCAGACGCCGGAGCCGCAGCCGTACTTGGTGCCGGGGAGGCCGGCGAGATCGCGAATGACCCAGAGCAATGGCATTTGGCCGGGCGCGTCGAAGCTGGCTTCGGCCCCGTTCAGGGTGAACTTCGTCATGGTGAAGATCCCTCTGGCTTCCCGCTGGAGGAAGGCTCCGCGTGCGCGGGTTCAGGGAGTCTACAAGCGATGCCCGAGTCGCACCATATCGCTCCTCACGCCGGCACCGCCGCGGGCGCGAGCCACGCGGCGAAGTCGGCCTTCGCCCGGTCGGTGTAGCCCTTGTAGCGCTCGCGCCGGCCGCGGCGTCCGCCGCGGGCGTCGTCGAGGGGCGGGAAGAGGCCGAAGTTGACGTTCATCGGCTGGAAGGTCTTCGCGTCGGCGCCGCCGGTGATGTGGCGCAGCAGCGCGCCCATCGCCGTCGTCTCCGGCGGCGGCGCGAGCGGGCGCCCGAGCCGCTCGGCGGCGGCGAGGCGGCCGGCGAGGAGGCCCATCGCCGCGCTCTCGACGTAGCCCTCGACGCCGGTCACCTGCCCGGCGAAGCGCAGGCGCGGGTCGGCCTTCAGCCGCATCCGCCCGTCGAGGAGGCGCGGCGAGTTCAGGAAGGTGTTGCGGTGGATGCCGCCGAGGCGGGCGAAGGCGGCGTTCTCGAGCCCGGGGATCATCCGGAACACGTCCGTCTGGGCGCCGTACTTCATCTTCGTCTGGAAGCCGACGATGTTGTAGAGCGTGCCGAGCGCGTTGTCGCGGCGGAGCTGGACGACGGCGTGGGGCTTCCTCCCCGGGTCATGCGGGTTGGTCAGGCCGACGGGCTTCATCGGGCCGTGGCGCAGGGTCTCGCGGCCGCGCTCGGCCATCACCTCGATCGGCAGGCAGCCGTCGAAGTAGGGCGTCGCGGTCTCGCCCTCGCGGAACTCGGTCTTGTCGGCGGCGAGGAGCGCGTCGATGAAACGCTCGTAGGCGTCGCGGTCCATCGGGCAGTTGAGATAGGCCGTGCGCTCCTCCTCGGTCTCGCCCTTGTCGTAGCGCGACTGGAACCAGGCCTTGGAGAGGTCGACGGTCTCGAAGTGGACGATCGGCGCGATGGCGTCGAAGAAGGCGAGCGCCGCCTCGTCGGTCAGGGCGCGGACCGCCTCGGCGAGCGCCGGCGAGGTGAGCGGCCCGGTGGCGACGATGACCGAGTCCCACTCGGCCGGCGGCAGCCCGGCGACCTCGGTGCGGTCGATCGTGACCAGCGGATGCGCTTCGAGGCGCGCCGTCACCTCGGCCGAGAACGGGTCGCGGTCGATGGCGAGGGCGCTCCCCGCCGGCACGGCGTGGCGGTCGGCGGTCGCCATGATCAGGCCGCCGGCGGCGCGCATCTCCCAGTGGAGGAGGCCGACGGCGTTCTGCTCGTCGTCGTCGGAGCGGAAGGAGTTCGAGCAGACGAGCTCGGCGAGCCCGTCGGTCTTGTGGGCGAAGGTGCCGACGACCGGGCGCATCTCGTGGAGCACGACCGGCACCCCGGCCGCGGCGATCTGCCAGGCGGCCTCGGACCCGGCCATGCCGCCGCCGACGACGTGGATGGGGGCGCGCTGTTCCATGCGCCCGCTTTACGCGGGCGCGGCCGGGATCTCCAGACCGCGCTGCACCGCCGGGCGGGCGAGGAAGGCGTCGAGCGCGCGCTTCACGTGCCCGAAGTCGGAGAAGCCGACGAGATCGCCGGCCTCGTAGAAGCCGACGAGGTTGCGCACCCACGGGAAGGTCGCGATGTCGGCGATCGAGTAGGCGTCGCCGGCGATCCACGCCCGGTCGGCGAGCACCCGGTCGAGCACGCCGAGGAGCCGGCGGCTCTCGGCGGCGTAGCGGTCGCGCGGGCGCTTGTCCTCCCAGGTCCTGCCGTCGAACTTGTTGAAGAAGCCGAGCTGGCCGAACATCGGCCCGACCCCGCCCATCTGGAACATCACCCACTGGAGCACGCGGTAGCGCCCGGCGGCGTCGGTGGGGACGAAGCGCCCGGTCTTGTCGGCGAGGTAGACGAGGATGGCGCCCGACTCGAAGAGGCCGATCGGCGCCCCGTCGGGGCCGTCGGGGTCGATCATCGCCGGGATCTTGCCGTTGGGGTTCAGGGAGAGGAACTCGGCGCTCTTCTGGTCGGCGGTGTCGAAGGCGACGCGGTGGGCCTCGTAGGGCAGGCCGGTCTCCTCGAGCATGATCGAGGCCTTCACGCCGTTCGGCGTCGTCAGCGAGTAGAGCTGCACCCGGTCGGGGTGGCGGGGCGGCCACTTGGCCGCGATCGGAAAGTCGTCGGGAAAGACCCTGGTCATCGGCGCCCCTTCGTGCTCGGTGTCGCCGGGCGCAGATAGCCCGGTCGCCGGGGCGGACAAGCCGCGGCGGCTAACCCCCGAGGAGCTCGACGTAGCGCGCCGCCGAGCCCGCGACGACCCCGCCGGCGCCGGTGGCGATCTCGCGCCCGAGGAAGGCGCCGTAGAGGCGGTCGAAGCGCAGGGGCGCGAGCCGCCCGGCGATGCGCCGCACCGTCGCCGCCGGGAGCGGCATCATGTTGGGGTAGCTCCACTGGAACGACACCCGCCGCCCCGCCGGCGCCACCTGCACGACGTCGCCGGAGAGGAGCACCCCCTCGCCGTCCGCCGCTCCGGTCCAGTGCAGGACGGTGCCGCCCTCGAAGTGGCCGCCGAGGCGGAGGAGCGTCGCCCCCGGCGCGAGGTCGAGGGTCTCGCCCTCCCAGAGCCGGATCGCGGGGTCCGCCCGCACGATCCAGTCGCGGTCGGCGGCGTGGAGATGGACGGGACAGCCGAAGGCCGCCGCCCAGTCCTGCATCACCGTGTAATAGTGCGGGTGCGAGATCGCGATCCCGGCGAGACCGCCGAGCGCGCGGACGATCGCCTCGGTCGCGTCGTCGAGGAGGGCGACGCAGTCCCAGAGGAGGTTGCCGGCGGGCGTCGCCACCAGGAAGGCGCGCTGGTCGATCGCCACCGCCGGGACCGGCTGGAGGCTGAAGAGCCCCGGCTCGTGGCACGCCCAGGCGTTGCGGTGGCGCGCAGCGAGGGCGGCGCGGGTCGTCCATGCCTGCCCGCCCCTCGGCACGTACTGGCGCTCGTCCTCGCAGATCGGGCAGGCGGGCGGCGGCGCCGCCGCGTCGGGATACGAGGTGCCGCAGGTGGCACAGAGAAAGACGGTCATCGCGCTGCTCCCCGTCGCGACAGGTCGGTCCCCGAGGCGAATCGGGGTGGAACGGCGCTTCCCGCCGCGATAGATACCGCGGTCGGAGAGGCACCAGATGGCGAAGATCACCTATATCGAGTTCAACGGCACCCCGCACGAGGTCGACGTCCCGACCGGGCTGACGGTGATGGAAGGGGCGCGCGACAACAACATCCCCGGCATCGAGGCCGACTGCGGCGGCGCCTGCGCCTGCTCGACCTGCCATGTCTACGTCGATCCCGCCTGGGTCGAGCGCCTGCCGCCGAGGGAGGCGATGGAGGAGGACATGCTCGACTTCGCCTGGGAGCCCGACCCGGTCCGCAGCCGCCTGACCTGCCAGCTCCGCGTCACCGACGAGCTCGACGGCCTCGTCGTGCAGATGCCCGAGAAGCAGATCTAGCCCGCCGGCGCCCGCGGGCGGATGGTGAAGCTGTCCCCGCCGGGGTCAGCGAGCCGGGTGTTGCGCGCGATCACCTGCCCGAGCCGCCGTGTCTCCTCGACGATCGCGAAGCCCTCGGCGCTGAAGGCCTCGGGTCCGTAGAGGCACCGCGACAGCAGCGGGTTGGTCAGCGCCTGGGTGAAGGCGTCGTTGGCGACCATCGTCACCATGAGCTCGCCCATCATGTCCCGCTCGCCGTAGCCCTCGGCGAACAGGCCGGTGAACCACTCCAGACGATCGACGTGCCCGTAGAGCGTCCGCAGGCGGGCGGCGGCCGCCGGATCGCGGGTCAGGCTCTCGAAGTCGCGGTAGGGCCGCAGCCCGTAGTGCCGCCGGTAGGCGTTGAAGCCCTGCAGGGCGCAGGCCCGCTCCATCTCGATGCTGAGCCGCTTGACGTTCGGCCCGTCCGGCCGGTCCTCGGCCAGGAAGGCGTGGGTGTTGCCGAGGCCGATCCTGCCGGCCGCCTGCCCGGAGGCGGCCTCTAGCACGGCATCGATGCCGTTGCGCCGGATCCAGCCGGTCGCGTGCCGGAACTGGCGGGCGTCGATCCGCTCGGTCCCGACCACGAGTTCGTCCGGAATGAGGTCGTGCCAGCGATAGAGCAGCGCGAACTCCACCGGGATCCAGTTGGTCCGGTACCAGCGCTTGCGCTCGGCGATGCCCGGCGTGATCTCGAGCTTGAAGTCGATCGGGGCGATGTGGACGATGTAGTCGCTGACGACGATGTGCAGCAGCACGGCGATCGTGACGTTGCGGGCGGTCTGGAACACCCGCTCGTCGTCCCAGTCCGGATGCGCCGCGGCGATGATGCCGGCCGTCCGGTTGTGATCACGCAGGAACAGCGTGTTCATCAGCACGTGCCCGACCGTCGAATTGCCGTGCTCGAGCCCCACCGCGAGGGAAAGGGCACGATTCTCCTCGGACATCGTCGAGAAGACCCGCTCGAAGTTCGCGGGCGAGTAGAGGCTGGGCCTCCCGGTCTGCGGATCCCCGGCGAACTCGGGCCGCAGCACCCAGTGGCCGTCCCGCTGCTCCATGAGCGGCGACGGCCATTCCTCGCCGTCGATCAGCTGCGACTTCAGCCGCCCACGCCGCGCCGGGTCGTCGCTTCGCTCGCGAAGCATGGTGGCCTGGTCCTCGGCCGCTCCGTAGATCTGGCAGAGGTCGATCTCGTGGTTGCTCTCGTTCTGGCGGAACCGCCGCTCGCCGTCGGGCTCCCACTTGGTGCGCAGGAAGCCGTCGGTGAACCACTGGGCGAAGAAGGCGAAGAGGATCGACGTGTCGGCCGCGGGCTTGAAGGCCCGTCGCACGAAGACGTCGATCAGCGCCTCGACCGGCGGTTGCGCCGGCGCCGCCGACGCGTCGCTCCGGCCGAGGTGCCGGCCCGAGAAGCGGCGGTCGACGAGGCCGTTCCAGGTCGGATAGTCGGCTGCCATCGACGTCGCGCGCGGCCGCGGCGGCGCCGCGAACGAGTAGCGGTCGACGACCGCCTCGGTCACCGCCCTCCGGACGAAGGTCACGTTGGACGCGCGCCGGGCCACGACGTGCAGCACGGGCTGGGGAATGCGGGAAAAGAGCTCGGGAAGAACCGGCATGTGGAGTGTTCTCCGGCGACTGGTGAGCAAGGGATTTCGTAAAGCGCAATGTTCCCATCGTTGCAGAAAACGAGCGATTCCGCTACTGCCTGCTCGCGTGTTACGATGATCGGCGAGTGCGTGATAGCCGGCGGTCCCGGCGCGGCCACGCGCTCGCTGCGACGACCCCCGGCAACCGCTGGCGCCTGGCCGGACTTTTCCCCGAATCCCGAAAGTGCTTCGCTGTCGCCCGGGATGGACAGAAAGGGCCCTCCACCGTCACGATCCAGGGACTGACCGGATCGTGCGGCGGCTGTGAGAGCGGCCGGCGCCGGACGCCCACCCCCAGCCTGGAGACCTATGCATGGCCTCAGCCATCCATCCCGTCGACGAGGTGCTTCCGGCACCGAAGCTCTTCACCCTCGGCCTGCAGCACGTTCTCGTGATGTACGCCGGGGCCATCGCCGTGCCGCTGATCGTCGGCCGGGCCTTGCAGCTCTCGCCCGAGGACGTGGCCTTCCTGATCTCCGCCGACCTCTTCGTCTGCGGCGTCGTCTCGATCCTCCAGTCGCTCGGCGCCGGCCCGTGGTTCGGGATCAAGATGCCGGTGATGATGGGCGTCACCTTCGCCTCCGTCGGCCCGATGGTGTCGATGGCGGTCGCCAACCCCGGGCCGGACGGCGCCCGGATGATCTTCGGGGCGATCATCGGGGCGGGCGTGATCGCGATCCTGCTCGCGCCGGTCGTCAGCCGGATGCTGCGCTACTTCCCGCCGGTCGTCACCGGCACGATCATCCTGATCATCGGCGTCTCGCTGATGCGGGTCGGGATCAACTGGATCTTCGGCAACCCGGTCGGCCCGACCGCCCCGAAGATCGTCGACCCCGCGCACCTCGCCTGGTTCGACGCCGCCAGCGCCACCCTCGCCCCGCCCGCGGGCGTGGCCGTCGCCGCGACCCTCGACAACCCGCTCTACGCGCCGGTGTCGAACATCATCCTCTCGGCGATCGTGCTCGCCGTCATCGTCGGCATCGCCCGCTTCGCCAAGGGGTTCCTGTCGAACATCGCCGTGCTCTGCGGCATCGTCGTCGGCGCGGTCATCGCGGCGATGCTCGGGATGATGCACTACGACAAGATCGCCGGCGCCGAGTGGTTCGCGCTGATCCCGCCGCTGCACTTCGGCACGCCGATCTTCGATCCGATCCTGATCCTGACCATGACCCTCGTCATGATCGTGGTGATGATCGAGTCGACCGGCATGTTCCTCGCCCTGAGCGACATGACCGGCAAGAAGATCACCCAGACCAATCTCGCCGCCGGCCTGCGCATGGACGGCCTCGGGACGGTGCTCGGCGGGCTCTTCAACACCTTCCCCTACACCTCGTTCTCGCAGAACGTCGGCCTCGTCGGCGTCACCGGCATCCGCTCGCGCTACGTCTGCGTCGCCGGCGGGGTGATCATGGTCGTGCTCGGGCTGACGCCGAAGATGGGGGCGCTCGTCGAGTCGCTGCCGACGGTGGTGCTCGGCGGCGCGGGGCTCGTGATGTTCGGCATGGTCGCGGCCACCGGCATCCGCATCCTCTCCCGCGTCGACTTCGCCACCACCCGCAACAACCTCTTCATCGTGGCGATCTCGATCGGCTTCGGGATGATCCCGCTCGTCGCGCCGAGCTTCCACATCTGGCTGCCCCACGCGATCGCGCCGCTGATCGACTCGGGCATCCTGCTCGGCGCGATCGCCGCGGTGGTGCTGAACGTGGTGTTCAACGGCGCCGGCGGCAACGCCGACGATCTCCGCGAGGCGGCGATGGCGGGCGGCGAGCACTGAGGGGCTCACGCGAGACTGCCTGAGCGAGCGCCGGCGAGGTACCCCCTTGCCGGCGCTCGACGCTGCTTCGCCCACCGCGTCGCCGGCGGCCGACTCAGTCCCCGAGGGCGCGCCAGCCGATGTCCCGGCGCCAGAAGCCGCCCGGCCAGTCGATGCGCTCGACGGCGGCGTAGGCGAGGCCGCGGGCCTCGGCGAGGCTCGCCGCGCGGGCGGTGACGGACAGCACGCGGCCGCCGTTCGAGACGAGGCGCTCGCCCTCGAGCCTGGTGCCGGCGTGGAAGATCGCGACGCGCGGGTCGTCGAGGGCGGGAAGCCCGATCGTCTCGCCGCGGCGGACCGCACCCGGGTAGCCGTCGGCGGCCACCACCACGGTCAGGGCGTCGTCGTCGGCGAAGTTCACCCGCGCCTCGGCGAGGCGGCCGGTGGCGGCGGCGTGGCAGGCGTCGAGGAGCTGGGCGCCGAGGCGCATGGCGAGCACCTGCGCCTCGGGGTCGCCGAAGCGGACGTTGTACTCGACGAGCCGCGGCGCGCCGTCCGCGATCATCAGGCCGACGTAGAGGACGCCGCGGAAGGGGGTGCCGCGGCGGGCCATCTCGGCGAGGGTCGGGCGGACGATGCGCTCGATCGCGGCGCGGGTCACCGCGTCGGTCATCACCGGGGCGGGCGAGTAGGCGCCCATGCCGCCGGTGTTCGGGCCCTCGTCGCCGTCGAAGGCGCGCTTGT
>CAZEGY010000139.1:0-8200 GCA_964511815.1 uncultured Rhodovulum sp. | reverse complement strand
TCAGTCCTCGCGGACGGCCTCGCGGGCGATCCAGGCGCGGACGGCGGCGGGGTCGGGGGCGCGGAGCGGCGCGGCGCTCGGGCCGGGGCCGACCTTGACCGCGACGCCGCCGAGAGCGAGCGCCGCGGCGATCGCGTCCTCGTCGGTGGTGTCGTCGCCGAGCATCACCGGACGGCGGCCGGCGAAGGGGGCGCGGGTCATCAGGGTGCGGAGGGCGGCGCCCTTGTGGGCGGTGGCGGGCTTGACCTCGACGACCATCTTGCCGGCCTGGGCGACGAGGCCCGGGGCGGCGGCGGCCGCGGTCTCGGCGGCGGCGCGGCAGGCGGCCTCGGCGGCGGGGGCGGCGCGGTAGTGCAGGGCGGCGACCGGACCCTTGAGCTCGAGGCGGACACCGGGGGTGTCCGCCGCGGCGCGGAGGGGGGCGAGGACGGCGGCGGCGGGCGGCGCCGGCGGTCCGGGGAGCGGCGCGCCCGGGGCGACGGTCTCGAGGCCGTGGCCGCCGGCGCGCCAGACGGCGGCGGGGGTGCGGGTGGCGAGGTCGCGGACGTCGCGGCCGCTCAACAGGACGAGGGCGCCGCCGAGGCGGGCGGCGAGGCGTTCGAGGGCGGCGAGGGCGGCGTCGGGGAGGGCGATGGCGTCGGGGTCGGGGCCGAGCTCGGCGAGGGTGCCGTCGAAGTCGAGGAAGAGGGCGTCGCCGCGGACGAGGGCGAGGCCGTCGAGGTCGTTGCCGGTCATGTCGCGTCGAGGGCGTCGAGGAAGGCCCGGCGCCACCAGGCGATGTCGTGGGAGCGGATGGCGGCGTTCATCGCTTCCCAGCGCTCGCTTCGCTCCTCGAGGGGCATGGAAAGTGCGCGCCAGATCGCGTCGGCGGTGGCGCCGATGTCGTGCGGGTTGACGAGGATCGCCGACTGGAGCTCCTCGGCCGCCCCGGCGAACTCGGAGAGGACGAGGGCGCCGGGGTCGTCGGGGGACTGGGCGGCGACGAACTCCTTGGCGACGAGGTTCATGCCGTCGTAGAGCGGGGTGACGAGGCCGACGCGCGAGAGCCGGTAGAGGCCGGAGAGCGCCGCGCGCGAGTAGCTCCGCGCGAGGTAGCGGATCGGCATCCAGTCGAGGTCGGCGTAGTCGCCGTTGATCCGCCCGGCGAGGCGGTCGAGCTCCTCGCGGAGCACCTGGTAGGCGTCGACGGCCTCGCGCGACGGCGGCGCGATCTGGACGAAGCTCACCTGGCCGTGGAGCTCGGCGTGCTCGTCGAGGACGCGCCCGAAGGCCTCCATGCGCTGCGGCAGGCCCTTGGAGTAGTCCATGCGGTCGACGCCGATGACGAGGGCGCGGTTCTCGCCCATCCGCCCGAGGCGCTCGGCCGCCGAGCGGCCCTCGGCGCTGCCGGCGAGGGCGGCGATGTCGTCGGGGTCGACGCCGATCGGGAAGGTCTCGGTCGCCACGGTGCGGTCGAAGACCCGGAGGGTGCCGTCCTCGTGGGGGATCGCGCCGCACTGCTCGACGAGGTAGCGGCGGAAGTTGGCGGTGTCGCGGGCGGTCTGGAAGCCGAGGAGGTCGAAGGCGCAGAGGCCGCGGGCGAGGCGCTGGTGCTGGGGGATCGCGGTGAAGACCTCGGGAGGCGGGAAGGGGATGTGGAGGAAGAAGCCCATCTTCCCGTCCCAGCCCGAGGCGCGAAGCTCCTGACCCATCAGGAGGAAATGGTAGTCGTGGATCCAGATGACGTCGTCGGGCCGGGTGAACTGGGCGAGAAGGCGGCCGAAGCGGCGGTTGACCTCCTCGTAGGCGGCGAAGTCGGCGTCGTCGAAGTGGGCGAGGTCGACGCGGTAGTGGAAGACCGGCCACAGGGTGCGGTTGGAGTAGCCGAGGTAGTAGCCCGTGTACTCGGCCTCGGTGAGGTCGGCGAGGGCGTAGTCGACGTTGCCCTCGGCGAAGAGGCGGACGCCGCGGGTCTCGCGCTCGACGGTCTCCCCCGACCAGCCGAACCAGACGCCGCCGCCGCGCTCGGCCAGCGCGTCGGCGAGGGCGACCGCGAGGCCGCCGGGGCGCTCGGCCCCCGGACTGGCGATGCGGTTCGATGCGATGATGAGGCGACCCGACACGGCCGGCAACAGAACCTCTCGGGCTCCTGAAGGCAAGGGCGAAACGCCTTCGGTTGAACGCCCCGGGTGAACGCTCGGGCCCCGGCGCCGGTTCCGAAGGCTCAGGCCGTGGCGGGTGCGCCGGGGAGGAGGCGGGCTTCGGCGAGGATCGCGGTCAGGACCGCGACGTGGCGCTGGATCGAGTAAGTCGCCTCGCCGGCGGCGCGGGTCTCCTCGAGGCGGCTCTCCTCGGCGAGGAGGCGGTCGATGGCCCGGCGGGGCGCGGCGGCGCGGGGCAGGCGCAGGATGCGCTTGAGGTCGCGGTCGCGGCGGTACTCGGCGACCCCGGCCCGCGCGGCGCGCACGAGGATCTTCGGGCGGCGGAGCGCGGCGAGGACGGCGGTGATATCGGCGGCGAGGTCGGTCATTTCGGTCCCTTCGGAGCACGTTGGCTGCGGAGGGAGTGTCACCACGGCGCGGTCCGGTGTTGCACAACTTACGCGTGCATCGTTCGGTCGTCGCACCGAGGCGCCGGTAAGGAAAGATCTGGTAAATCCGCGGGGTAACGAACCGTTGACGAATCAACTTTAAGACGAGTTTTGCGAAAAGTTGAAGGGCACTTGCTGCTTGCGCGATCAACGCATGTCCGCGCGGTGTCCGTCCAACCATCCGGAGGACACGCGCGCATGATCCCTGGCTGGCTTCCCGAAGTCGCTGTCACCTACCTCGTGCATACCGCCGCCGGCCAGCCGATCCGGGCGATCGCCCGGGCGCGCGGATGCCACGCCTCGACGGTGCTCCGCCAGGTCCGCCGGGTCGAGGCGTGGCGCGACGACCCGCTGGTCGACGAGGCGCTCGAGCGGATCGCGAGCGTCCACGCCGCCGAACTGGCCGAAACCGCCCTCGCCAAGGAGATGCCGATGCCCGCAAAGCCCGCGCGGACGCACGACCGCCCCGATCCCTGCCCGGATGTCCGGATCGAGCGCGAGGCGCGCCGCATCCTGCGCCGGCTCTGCGAGACGGGCGCCTTTCTCGCGGTCGCCCCCGAGATGGAGAAGGCGGTGGTGCTCCGCGAGGTGGTGCCGGGCAGGACCAACCGCATCGCCGTCGTCGACCGCGACGTCGCCCACGCCTTCGCGCTCCAGGAGTGGATCGCCTGCGAACGCGCCGGAAAGATTGCCTGCTACGGCATCACCGCCGTCGGGCGCGCGGCGCTGAAGCGGATGCTGACCGAGGAACGCGCCGGCCGGGGTGGCGGCGGCCTCGCCGAGGCGCCGTCGCCCTTCCAGGAGCAGCACCGCTTCTTCGCCGAGCGGGTGGTGGCGGCGGACGACGGCTCGGGTGCGGAGCGCCTGCGCTTCAACCTCGCCGAGAGCCCGCTGTCGGTGCTCGGGCGCAAGCGCGACCGGGACGGCGTCGCCTACCTCGCGCCGCACCTGATCGAGGCGGGCGAGCGCCTGCGCGAGGACTTCGAGCTCGCCCAGATGGCGCCGCGCACCACCCAGAACTGGCAGCGCTTCCTCACCACCGGCAGCGACCGCGGCACCGGCCCCGGCCGCGGCCCCGGCGAGGGGTCGCCCGACGCGCGCGTGCGGGTGGCCAAGGCGATGGAGGCGCTCGGCCCCGGCCTCTCCGACATCGTGTTCCGCATCTGCTGCTTCCTCGAAGGGCTCGAAACGGCGGAGAAACGGCTCGGGTGGTCGGCGCGCTCGGGCAAGGTGGTGCTGAAGATCGCCCTCGAGCGGCTCGCCACCCATTACGGCATCTCGGGCGGCATCTCCGGCGTCCCCGAGCGCCGGGCGGGCTGAGGCGCCTTTCCCTTTGCGATCCGCCGCCTATCCGGCGGCGGCGATGATCGCGGCGAAGTCGGCGGCGTCGAGGGAGGCGCCGCCGACGAGCGCGCCGTCGACGTTGGCGACGGTGAAGATCTCGGCGGCGTTGCCGGGCTTGACCGACCCCCCGTAGAGGAGCCGCACGCCGCCTGCGACCTCCGCGCCGAAGCGGCGGGAGAGGATGGTGCGGACTTGGGCGTGGACCTCGGCGATCTCGGCGAGCGTCGGGGTCTTGCCCGTCCCGATCGCCCAGATCGGCTCGTAGGCGACACAGAGCCGCGCGGCGGTGGCGCCGTCGGGGATCGAGCCGGCGAGCTGCTCGGCGATGCGGTCGAGCGTCTGTCCGGCGGCGCGCTCGGCCTCGGACTCGCCGACGCAGACGATCGCGGTGAGCCCTGCCCGCCACGCGGCGGCGGCCTTCTTCGCCACCTCGGCGTCGGTCTCGGCGTGGTCGATGCGGCGCTCGGAGTGGCCGACGATCACCGCGGTGGCGCCGGCGTCGGCGAGCATCTCGGCGGCGATGTCGCCGGTGTGGGCGCCCGAGGGCAGCCAGTGGCAGTCCTGGCCGCCGATCGGGTAGGGACCGCCGGCGAAGCGGGCGACGAGGGTGAACGGCGGACAGATCAGCACGTCGCAGAGCGGGTCGGGCTGGAGCTTCGCGAGCTCGAGGACGAACGCCGCCGAGGCGGTCAGCCCGTTCATCTTCCAGTTTCCGGCGACGAGCTTGCGCGGCGACATGCGATCCTCCCTGGTGGTCCGCCCCGGTGCTACCAGAGGCGGCCGCCGAGCGGAAGCGCGTCGGGCGCGGCGGGAGCGGGAGGCAGCGGGATGTCGTCCCGGAGGATCACTTCACCGCACCCGAGGTGATGCCGCGGATGAGCTGGCGGGAGAAGATCAGGTAGAGGACGAGGACGGGCAGGATCGCGAGGGAGAGGGCGGCGAGGACGGCGTTCCAGTTGGTGACGAACTGGCCGATGAAGATCTGGGCGCCGAGGGTGACGGTCTTGGTCGCCTCGGCGGGGGCGAGGATCAGCGGGAACCACAGGTCGTTCCAGATCGGGATCATGGTGAAGACCGCGACCGTCGCCATCGCCGGGCGGACGAGGGGCAGCACGAGGCGGAAGAAGATCGTGTACTCGGAGAGGCCGTCGATGCGGCCGGCGTTCTTGAGGTCGTCGGAGACCGACTTCATGAACTCGGCGAGGATGAAGATGGCGAGGGGCAGTCCCTGCGCGGTGTAGACGAGGATGAGGGCGAGCAGCGTGTTGACGAGGCCGGAGGCGACCATGAGCTGGAGGATCGCCACGGTGCCGAGGCGGATCGGGATCATGATGCCGAGGGCGAGGTAGAGGCCCATCAGCCGGTTGCCGCGGAAGCGGTACTCGGAGAGGGCGAAGGCGGCCATGGCGCCGAAGAGCAGCACGCAGAAGAGCGAGGCGACGGTGACGATCAGGCTGTTCTGGAAGTAGAGCAGGAAGTCGCCCTGGGTGAGGACGGTGCGGAAGCCGACGAGGTCGAAGGTCTCGGGGCGCGGCAGCGCGAGGGGCTCGGAGAAGATCGCGCGGCGGGACTTGAAGGCGTTGACGACGATGACGAAGACCGGGAAGAGCGCGATCGCCGTCCAGGCGATGAGGATGGCGTGGGCGGCGAGGGTGCGGGAGAGGGACGCGCGGGCGGACATCAGAACTGGTACCTCCGGAGGCGCCGCTGGATGGCGAAGAGGTAGAGCGAGACGCCGGCGAGGATGACGAAGAACATCGCCGTGGCGATGGCCGCGCCCATGTGCGGGTCGCCGATCTGGAGCTGGAAGCCGAAGAAGGTGCGGTAGAGGAAGGTGCCGAGGATGTCGGTCGAGAAGTTCGGGCCGGCGAGCGCCCCCTGGGAGACGTAGATCAGGTCGAAGGCGTTGAAGTTGCCGACGAAGGTCAGGATCGAGATGATGCCGATGGCGGGCAGGATCAGCGGCAGCTGGATCTTGCGGAACTGCGACCAGCCGGTGATGCCGTCGATCTCGGCGGCCTCGATCACCTCGTCGGGGATCGAGAGCAGCGCGGCGTAGATCAGCATCATCGGGATGCCGACGAACTGCCAGACCGAGATCAGCGCGAGGGTGGTGAGGGCGGTCGCCTCCTGCCCGAGCCACGGGGCGAAGAGCGATTTCAGGCCGACGCTCGCCAGCATGCCGGGGGCGATGCCCCAGATCGGCGAGAGGATGAGCTTCCAGACGAAGCCGACGATGACGAAGGAGAGGATCGTCGGGATGAAGATCGCCGTGCGGTAGACCGCGGCGCCGCGGAGGCGGGGGGAGGAGAGGAGCGCGGCGAGGGCGACGCCGATCGGGTTCTGCACGAGCATGTGGATGACGAAGAACCAGACGTTGTTGCCGAGCGCGTTCCAGAACGAGGCCGACCAGCGCGGGTCGCCGAAGAGGGTGCGGAAGTTGTCGAGGCCGACGAAGTGGCGCACGCCCTCGGCGGTGCGGAACAGCGAGAGGTTCAGCGTCGCGAAGAGGGGGAGGATCATCACCGCGGTGTAGACGAGGACCGCGGGGGCGAGGAAGACGGGGACGTGCCAGGGGAAGGGCTTGCGGTCGGTCATGCGGGCCTCGCAGGGGGCGGCGGGTCGGTCAGAGACCGAGGCGATGCGCGACCGCGGCCCGGACCGCGGCGAGCGTTTCGGGCGCGACCCGCCCGCGGGACTGGGCGCGGGCGAGCTCGACAGTGGCGATCCTGGCGGTGCGGACCACCGAAGGGATCGGCAGGCCGGCCGCGGCGAAGTCGGGGATGGCGACGTCCCCGGACCAGCGACGGTTCGCGGCCGCGGTTATCATCACCACCCAGAGCAGGAATGGCGCGTCGTCCGATCCCGCCGCGGCGACGACGAGCGCCGGGCGGTGCTGCCTGGTTTCCGCATTGGTGTAGGGAAAGGGGACGCGGGCGACCGTGCCCGGCTCGAGCTCAGAAGTTGGCATAGCCTTCGCGATCCGCCGGGCTGTCCCACTCGGTGAAGGTCGCGAAGGGGTCGTCGACGGGTTCGGCGCGTGTCATCACCACCTGCCCCTCCTCGATGCGGTAGGCGACGAGATCGCCCTCCTTCAGGCCGAGAGCCTTGCGCACGGCCGCGGGGATCGTCGTCTGGGCCTTGCTCGTGACGCGACTCTGGATCATTCGGGCCTCCGATCAGGATGGTGCCGACGAATGTAAGGAATTTCCTTACCGAAGGGAAGATGCCCCGCCCGCCCGCGAAGCGAAGGCGGGCGGGGCCAGTCGGCAGGCAGGCGTCAGTTCTGCTGCGGCGCGTACCAGGAGGCGAGGCCCTCCTGGAGGCGTTGTGCGGCGGCCTCGGGGGTCTCGGTGCCGCGGATGACGTTGGCCGCGGCGTTCCAGGTCTCGTTCTCGAGGTTCGGGGTGCCGCGGGAGAGGATCTGGTAGGTCGAGCGGATCGTCGGCTCGCAGGTCTCGCGCCACGAGACGAACTCCTGCGCCAGCGGGTCGTCGAGGGTGACCGGCGCGTCGACGAGCGGGAAGAAGCCCGGGAGGGCGTTGGCGTAGAGCTGGGCGAACTCGGCCGAGCCCACCCACTCGAGGAAGGCCGTCGCTTCCGCGGGATGGGCGGTGGCGGCGTTCATCCCGAGGGCGATGTCGACGTGGTCGGAGATGTAGCAGGCGTCGCCGTCGGCGGCGACCGGCGGCGGGAAGGCGCCCATCTCGAAGGCGTCGGCGATCTGGGCGCGGAAGGGCGAGATCTCCCAGCTGCCGGCCGGGTAGATGGCGGCGCGGCCGAGGGTGAAGAGGTTCTGGCTGTCGGGGTAGGTCTGGGCCTCGAAGCCGTCGCCGAGGTAGTCCTTCCACTTCGCGAGCTCGCGGAAGGGCTGGACCCAGCCTTCGTCGGTGAGCTTCTGCTCGCCCTTGATCAGCGCAAGGCGGCCTTCCTCGCCCTTCCACCAGGTCGGGCCGATGTTCTGGTAGCCCATGGTCGCGGCTTCCCACTGGTCGTTGGTGCCCATCGCCATCGGGATGTAGCTGCCGTCCTCCTTGATCTTGTCGAGGAGGGCGAAGAACTCGGCCTCGGTCTTCGGGGGCGTGAGCCCGAGCTCGTCGAAGGCGGCCTCGTTGTAGATGAAGCCGTGGATGACGCTCGCCATCGGCACGCAGAAGGTCTGCGACCCGTCGTCGGTCGACCACCCGGATTTCGCCACGTCGGAGAAGTTCGCCATCGCCGCGAGGTCGGTGAGGTCGGCGAGCTGGCCCTTGTTGAAGAGCTCGAGGCTGGCGTCGAAGGGGCGGC
>CAZEGY010000138.1:0-8278 GCA_964511815.1 uncultured Rhodovulum sp. | reverse complement strand
GAGCGGCCGTTTCGCACCTTTCCAGAGGGTTAACGCGCGAAGCGAAATCCAGCTATATCAAAGCCTTGACCTCCGTCTCGCGCGCGAGACGGAGGTCCGTTTTCAGTGCGCCGCCGCCCCTGCTCCCGCCTTCGGCGCCTGCACCAGCGGCACGAGGAAGACCATCGCCGCGAAGAGCACGGCGAGGATCAGGAAGATGTCGGCGAACGACATCACCAGCGCCTGGCCGTGCACCATGCCGGCGAGACGGCGGAGCGCCCCGGCCTCGGCGTCGGGGCCGAGCACGGGCTCGAGCGACTGGGTCATCCCGGCGAGTTGCTCCTCGGCCACCGCCGCCCCCCAGGCGACATGGTCGCCGAGGCGGCTCGCATGCAGCACCTCGCGGTTCTGCAGCATCGTGTTGATCCCCGCGAGCCCGAAGGCGCCCCCGAGGTTGCGCATCAGGTTGAAGAGCCCCGAGGCGTTCTGGATGCGCTGCGGCGGCAGGGTGCCGAGGGCGATCATGTTGATCGGGATCATGCACGACATCAGCGCCACCCCGCGCAGCGCCTGCGGCAGGAAGAGCTCGCCGAAGGCCCAGTCGCCGGTGATCCGGGCGAGATCGAACGTCGAGAAGGCGAAGAGCGCCAGCCCGAAGAAGATCAGCCGCCGCGGGTCGGTCTTGCGGGCGAGCGTTCCGACGACGGGCGCGGTCAGGAACATGAAGGCGCCGGTGACGAACACGGTCTCGCCGATCTCGAGCGCGCTGTAGTCGCGGACCCGCGCGAGGAAGAGCGGATAGAGATAGGTGAGCCCGTAGAGCCCGATCCCGAGGACGAAGGTCAACAGGCACCCGACCGCGAAGTTGCGGTTGGTGAACGCCGACAGGTCGACGATCGGCGTCTTCGCGGTCAGCGTCCGCCAGAAGAAGCCGATCCCCGCCGCGGCACAGGTGACCGCGAGCAGGAAGATCGTCCGGTCCTGGAACCAGTCGTTCTTCTGCCCCTCCTCGAGCACGTACTCGAGGCTGCCGAGGAAGATCGCCATCGTCGCCAGCCCGACGAAGTCGAAGCGGCGCAGGAGCCCCCAGTCGGGCTTGTCGAAGTCGACGAGGAACCACGCGAGCAGCGTCGCCGCGATCCCGGGGATGACGTTGACGAGAAACAGCCAGTGCCACGAGAAGAGCTCGGTCAGGTAGCCGCCGACGGTCGGCCCGATCGTCGGTGCCAGCGTCACCGTCAGCCCGACGAGCGCCATCACCGGCCCCTGCGCCCGCCTCGGGAAGATCAGGTAGGAGGCGGCGAACGCCGTCGGGATCATGCCGCCGCCGATGAAGCCCTGGATGGCGCGATAGACGATCATCTGGTCGATCGAGGTCGCCGTCGCGCAGAGCACGCTCGCGGCGGTGAAGCCCGCCGCCGAGATGGAGAAGAGGATGCGCGTCGACAGCGCCCGGGCGAGGAAGCCCGAGAGCGGGATCATGATCACCTCGGCGATCAGGTAGCTCGTCTGCACCCACGAGATCTCCTCGGGCGCCGCGGCGAGGCCCGCCTGGATCTCGCCGAGCGACGAGGAGACGATCTGGATGTCGAGGATCGCCATGAACATGCCGAAGACCAGCGCGAAGAACGCGATCAGCCGGCGGGCGGTAACCTTGGGCTCTGCCGCTTCCACGACGGCACCTCCTTGCCGAGAGAGGGGGTCAGCGCGCCGCGACCGTGGCCGCGCCGGGCTGCGTCGTGCGCACGTCCGCGCTCACCTGCACCGAGAGACCCGGGCGCAGCCAGCCCTCGGCGGCGACGTCGGCCGGCACGGCGATGCGGACGGGCACGCGCTGGACGACCTTGGTGAAGTTGCCGGTGGCGTTCTCGGGCGGCAGCAGGCTGAACTGCGCCCCGGAGGCCGGGGCGATGCCCTCGACGGTGCCGACCACGTCGCGGTCGGGGAAGGCGTCGAAATGCATGTCGACCCTGGTGCCGCGGGCGAGCTCGGCGATCTGGGTCTCCTTGAAGTTCGCCTCGACGTAGACCGCCGAGAGCGGAACCACGGCGAGGAGCCGCTTGCCGGGCGAGACGAGGTCGCCGACGGCGACCGAGAGGTTGCCGACCGTGCCGTCGAAGGGCGCGCGGATCACCGTCGCGTCGAGGTCGCGCTGCGCCCTGTCGCGCTGCGCCTCGAGCCCGGCGATCGTCGCCGCGGCCTCGGCGCTCTGGGCGTCGATCACCGCCCGGTTCGCCACCGCCGTCGCGACGCCGGCCTCGGCTTCGCGCACCACCGCTGCGGCCGAGGCCTGCGCCGCCTCCGCCGCCTCGAGCCGCTGGGCGCTCGCCACGTCGTTCTTCGCGAGGTTCTGGTAGCGCGCGAGGTCGGCGTCGGCCTGCTTGCCGGTCGCCGCCGCCGCCTCGACCCGGGCGCGCGCCTCGGCGACGCTGGCGTCGGCCGCCTGCGCCTGGCTCGCGATCCGCGCGACCGCCGCGTTCTGCGCCGCGAGCTGCGCCTCGGCGAGGCGGAGCGCGTCGCGGTAGTCGCCCCCGTCGAGGACGACGAGCGGGTCTCCGGCCTTGACCGCGACGTTCTCGTAGGCGGGAACCTCGGCGACGTAGCCGGTGATCTTCGGGGCGAGGACCGCGAAGTCCGCCTGCACGTAGGCGTCGTCGGTGTCGACCATGAAGCGCCCGACCGTCCAGTACTCGTGACCGAACCACCCCGCCGCGCCGAGCACCACGAGGGCGACCGCGGCGAGGAGGACGCGCCGGCGTCCGCCCTTCGCCGTTTCGGGGGCGGACGGCGCCTCCGTGTCGGCCACGGGGTCGGCCACCACGTCGACGACGGGGGTCGCGGGCTCCGCTTCGGTGCCGCGTCCGTCCGCAACCGTCTGGAATCGCGTGCGATCGGCGTCGAAATCCTTGGGCATCGCAACAGTCCTTGCTCGGGGGGCCAGGTCCGGACCGGATGCGGTCATTGACCGAACCGTTCAGTCGGCGGGTTGACATAGCGCGGGCCGGATGCCAGATCAAGATGACCGAACGGTTCGGTTCGATTTTTCCCCGTCCTGCGACGGAACGACGCGGAGGATGCCCTTCAAATGACCAGCGAGACGCGCGCGGCCCCCGGCGCCCCGGCGGAGGTGGGTGCGGGCGAGTGCGCCCCGGAGAGCGCCAAGCGGCGCCAGATCGTCGAGGGCGCCCGCCGCGTCTTCCTCTCCGAGGGCTTCGATGCGGCGAGCATGGGCGAGATCGCCCGCGAGGCCGGGGTCTCCAAGGGCACGCTCTACGTCTATTTCGAGAGCAAGGAGGCGCTGTTCGCCGCGCTGATCGCCGACAGCAAGCGTGACGCCGCCGAGCGCAACCTCGCGGCCCTCGATCCCGAGGACCCCGACGTCGCCAAGGTGCTGACCTCCTTCGCCACCGGCCTGATCTCCAAGGTGACCGACCCCGAGCACATGGCGCTCGTGCGCATGGTGGTCGCCGCCGCCGACAAGTTCCCCTCGGTCGCCCGCGCCTTCCACGACGCCGGTCCCGCCCACGGCGCCCGCTGCCTCGCCGCCTACATCGAGGAGCAGAACCGCCGCGGCCGCCTCGCCGTTCCCGATCCGGCGACGAGCGCGTGGCTCTTTCTCGGCACCTGCACGCATTCGCTCGCCATCGCGATCCTCGCCGGCGCCGAGCCGACCCCGTCCCCCGAGCGCATCGCCCACTTCGCCACGACGGCCGTCGAGATGTTCGTGCGCGCCTACGCCCCCCGCGACTGACCGGCGGCCGGTCAGCCCTCCCCCGGCGTCTCCGCCGGGCCGACGCGAAACCCGGCGAAGGCGGCGCGGAAGCCCGCCCGCTCCGGCGAGCAGGCCATCGGCCCGACCGCGGCCGGGCCTTCGGGGAACCAGGCGAGCCGCAGCATCCGCAAGGGCTCCCCCTCCCCCGCCGCCCAGTGGACGTGGACGGCCGTGCCGATCCGCGTCAGGCGCAGCACGAGCCACGGCGCCTCGACCGGCGCCGGCGTCGTCGACCAGTCCGAGACGTCGCGGGTGACGACGACGCTCAGCATCCGCCGCCCGGCGACGTACTCGACCCCGGCCTTGATCCAGGTCTCGGCATCGACACGCAGCATCAGGCCCGCCTGGTCGTAGAGCGTCTCGTAGTCGCCGCGAAACCGCACCGTCGCCGAGAAGTCCCCCGTGACCGCGGTCAGGCGGGCGTGGCCGTCGTCGCGGACGAAGCCGTAGTGGGTGCGCCGCCAGAAGTCGGTGCGCGCGCCGGTGACGACCTCGAGGACGCCGTCCTCCTCGTGCCACTCCGGCGGCTCGTTCAGCCAGTCCATCCGCGTTCTCCCTGCGCAGTCGGGCCCGGGTCCGGTCCACGTCCAGTTTACCGATGCGCGGTTTCTTGCCACGCACGGTTCACCCGCGCATTCCGGGTCGCGCCGCCCTTCGCATCTCCGCATAAGTCGGGACGAGGCGCACCCCCCAAGTGCGCGTCCCCCCGGCCGCATCCCCAAACCGCGGCCGTCGGGCTCGGGCACGGCCGGATGTTACCCCCACCCGGCCGTGCCCTGCCACCGTCTCCCGCCCCCATGCCGCCCTGTCACGCAGCCCCGTCACGCACCCCTGTCGCGCGCCGGTGACAGCGGCCGCCCGCCCCGGTAAGCTCGCGGCCGCTACGGGGTGTCCGACATGCGCGAACTGGCCGTCCTCGCGGCGTCCCTCGCCTACCTGGCGCTGCTCTTCCTGATCGCCTGGTGGGGAGACCGCCAGCGGGCGCGCGGGCGTGCGCCCATCGTCTACTCGCTCGGGATCGGGGTCTACTGCACCTCCTGGACCTTCTACGGCGCCGTGGGAGAAGCGTCCCGCAACGGCTTCGACTACCTCGCGATCTACATCGGGCCGTCGCTCTTGCTGATCTTCGGCTGGCGCCTGATCGACCGCATGGTGCGCATCGCCCGCGTCGAGAACGTCGTCTCGATCTCGGACTTCCTCGCGGCGCGCTACGGCAAGAGCCAGTCGCTCGCCGCGCTCGTCACGCTGACCGCGGTCGCCGGCCTCCTCCCCTACTTCGCGCTCCAGCTCAAGGCGATCACCCTGAGCTTCGCCGCGCTGTCCGGCGCGGGGGCCTCCGACGGCGGCATCCCGGCGGGGACGACGCTCCTCGTCGCGGCGGTGCTCGCGGTCTTCTGCGTGCTCTTCGGGGTCCGCAGCGTCAACGCCACCGAGCACCACCGCGGCCTCATGCTCGCCGTCGCCAGCGAATCGGCGGTGAAGCTCGGCGCGGCACTCGTCGTCGGCCTCGCCGTCACCCTCTTCGCCCTCGAGGGCGGCCCCGGCGGGATCGTCGCGCAGGTGCGGAGCGACCCCGCGCTGCTCGAGCTCATGCGCTTCGACGCGACACGCCCGGTCTGGTGGACGACCATCGTTCTCTCCGCCCTCGCCTTCCTCTGCCTGCCGCGGCAGTTCCACGTCGCGATCGTCGAGAACGCCAATCCCGCCGACGTGCGGACCGCCGCCTGGGCGTTCCCGCTCTATCTCTTCGCGATCAGCCTCTTCGTCCTGCCGGTGGCGCTCGCGGGGCTCGTGATTCTCCCCGGCGTCCAGCCCGACACCTTCATGGTGGCGATCCCCGCCGCGCTCGGCTGGGAGTGGCTCGGCCTCGTCGCCTTCCTCGGCGGGCTCTCGGCCTCGACCGGCATGATCCTCGTCGGCACCCTCGCCCTCGGCACCATGCTCGGCAACGACATCGTCGTACCGATCCTCGGCGCCTCGCGCCGCTTCCGCGCCCGCTGGAACGCCGACCCCGCGCCGCTCCTCCTCCTCGTCCGCCGCCTCGCGATGGTGGCGATCCTCGCCCTCGCCTACGGCTGCTACATCGCCATCGGCCCGGCGTTCCCGCTCCAGCGCATCGGCCTCATCTCCTTCGCCGCCGTCGCCCAGTTCGCGCCGGCCCTGATCGGCGGCATGGTCTGGAAGCGCGGCACCGCCGCCGGCGCCCTCACCGGGGTGTCGATCGGCTTCCTCGCCTGGCTCTACACCACCGTCGTCCCCGCCGTCGCCGAGGCCGGCTGGATCCCCGAGGCGCTCCTCGCCGGCGGCCCCTTCGACATCGCCGCACTCAGCCCGGTCGCGCTCCTCGGCACCCGCCTCGATCCCCTGACCCACGCCGCGCTCTGGAGCCTCGGGCCGAACCTCGCCGCCTACGTCGTCGTCTCGCTCCTCTCGGTCCCGGACCGCGCCGAGCGCCAGCAGGCCGAGCGCTTCGTCACCCTGCGCACCTCGCCCCTCGAGCACGACCGCCCGGCCCGCGCCGCCTCCTTCGGCGACCTCTGGCGCCTCGCCGCCCGCTTCGTCGGCACCGAGCGCACCGAAGCCGCGCTCGGCCCCCTCGGCCAGCTCGACGAGCTCCCGGGCCGGGTGACGCTCGAGGCGATCGATTCGGCCGAGCGCCTGATCGCGAGCGCGATCGGCGCGGCGTCGGCGCGCGTCGTCGTCGCCGGGCTGATCTCGGGCCGGCGGATCTCGCGGAGCGACGCGCGCGACCTCATCGACGACGCCTCCCGGGCCATCCTCTCCCGCCACGAACTGATGCGCGACGCGCTCGAGAACGTCCGCCAGGGCATCTGCGTCTTCGACAGCGACATGCGCGTCGAGCTCTGGAACCGGCCGTTCCTCACGCTTCTCGACCTCGACGCGAGCGTGGTCCGCGTCGGCTCCCCGCTCGCCGAGATCGTCGGCTACAACGAGGCCCGCCACGAGTACGGCCACGGCGGCGAGTTCGACAGCCTCCTCGCCCGCCTGCGCAGTCCCGACCGCGTCGGGCGCCCCGACCTCTACGAGCGCCGCCGCCCGGACGGCACCCTGCTCGAGGTGGCGACGAACCCGCTGCCGAGCGGCGGCTTCGTCACCGTCTACACCGACGTCACCGACCGCCACCGCGCCGCCGAGGCGCTGCGCGCCGCGAACGAGTCGCTCGAGGAGCGCATCGACGAGCGCACGGTCGCCCTCGTCGCCGCCAAGGCCGAGGCCGAGCGCGCCAACCTCGGCAAGACCCGCTTCATGGCCGGCGTCGGCCACGACCTCCTCCAACCCCTCCAGGCGGCGCGGCTCTTTCTCTCCGCCCTCTCCGAGCGCGTCGGCGACCCCGCCGTCGGCCAGATCGACGCCTCGCTGCACTCGGTCGAGCACCTCCTCGGCGAGCTCCTCGAGGTCTCGAAGCTCGACAGCGGCGTCACCACCCCCGAGATCGGCGACTTCGCGGCGATGGACGTGCTCGGCCCCCTCGGCGCCGAGTTCGGCGTCCTCGCCCGCGAGCACGGCCTCGACCTCCGCCTCGTGCCGACGGCGGCGGCGGTGCGCAGCGACCCGGTGCTCCTCCGCCGGATCGTCCAGAACTTCCTCGTCAACGCCGTGCGCTACACCCCGCGCGGCCGCATCCTCGTCGGCTGCCGGCGGCGCGGCGACGACCTCGCGATCGAGGTCTGGGACACCGGCGTCGGCATCCCCGAGGACAAGCTCCACGAGATCTTCGTCGAGTTCCACCAGCTCGACGGCACGGGCTCCGAGCGCGGCCAGGGCCTCGGCCTCGGGCTCGCCATCGTCGAGCGCCTGTCGGGCCTCCTCCACCACCCGATCGACGTGCGCTCGAAGCCCGGCGCCGGGAGCTGCTTCTCCGTCCGCGTGCCGCGCACCGCCGCGCCCGTCGCCCGCCCGGTCCGCCCGGGGCGCGGGCACGCCTTCGCCGGCACGGTCGTGCTTCTCGTCGAGAACGACCCCGCGATCGCCGCGGCGATGACCGACCTCCTCGGCGGCTGGTCGGCCCGCGTCCTCGCCGCCCCCGACGCCGACGGCGCGGTCGCGCTCCTCGACGCCGAGACCCCCGACGTCGTGCTCTCGGACTTCCACCTCGACCGCGGCACCGGCCTCGACGCCCTCGCCGCCATCGCCGCCCGCCTCGGCGAGGCGCCGCCCGCCGCGATCATCACCGCCGACCGCGACCCGGCCATCGCCGCGGCCGCCGCGGCCGCCGGCGCGCGCCTCCTCCACAAGCCCGTCCGCCCCGGCGCCCTCCGCGCCCTCCTCGCCCAGCTCCTCGCCGAGCGCCAGCGCAAGGCGGGCTGACGCCGCCGGGCGGTCGGCCGGGCGCGCGCCGCCGCAGTCCTTCGAGCAGGGTCCTGAACCCCGCCACCGCCTTCCGCGAGGTCTCGGCCGGGTCGTCCGTCGACGATCCGGCGGGCACATGGGTTCGTGAGCGGAATCGTGGTTTCCCTCTGGTCAAGCTACACGACACCACCGGCGGCGGCGTTCGTCCCCTTGGGC
>CAZEGY010000137.1:0-8296 GCA_964511815.1 uncultured Rhodovulum sp. | reverse complement strand
CTAGAGGTAGAGCCCGCCCGGGACCGCCCCGCCGAGAACGGCGAGGGCGAAGACGATCTCCCAGCGCACCCCCCGCCAGCGCACCGCCCGCCAGTGGACCGCGGCGAGGGCCGCGCTCGCGCGGCGGACGCGCGCCATCTCAGGCGGCCGCGCCGAGCGCGGCGCGGGCGCCGCCGGCGAGCCAGCGGGCGCACTCGGGCCCGAGCCGCTCGACCGCGGTCCGCTCGTAGTGGTGGCATTCGGCCATGCTCAGCACGTCGCGCCAGCGGCCGTTGGTGCCCTTGTGGATGAAGGTCTCCGCGCCGCCGTCCCAGAAGATCCCGCCCGCGGGCGCGCTCTTCGCGGCGTTGCGCTTCATCCACGCGAAGCTGCAATGCTCGAGGATCGCCGGCCAGCGGTCCGCGGCGACCTCGATGTCGAGGAAGCGCGCGATCCGCCCGATCTCGCCGGCCATGTCGGCCTTGAGATCGGCGTAGTGGACGAGAAGCACGTTCGGCAGGTGGCGGATCTCCCACCACGAGCGGACGTTCTCCCAGAACGGCCAGAACGGATGGCCGTCGCGCTCCAGCCAGGTGTGGAAGTACTGGCGGATCGACGCGGGCGGCGGGGCGATCGCCGGGCCGACGCGGCCGGGCGTGTCGTTCAGCGCCGCGTACCAGGCGGCGTTGGCGTTGGCGTGGTGGTTGTAGAGGCTCCACACCACGTCGCGGCCGTCGCGGGCGACGTAGACGTACTTCGCCTGCGGCGAGAAGACGAGCGCGTCGACCGGCAGGTGGGTCTTGAGGAACCGGCGGTGGGTCTGCGCCTCGACCGCCGGCAGCTTCACCGCCTTCGGCGGGACGCGAAGGTCGAGCCAGGGCGACAGCGTGCCCACGTCGACGTCCGCGGCCCCGCCGAAGACGAGCTGGCCGACGATCTGCTGGGTCCAGGTGGTGCCGGACTTGCCGTAGGTCCCGATGACGATGTCGTCGGGCCGGAACGCGAAATCGTTCCAGATCGTCGAGTCGAAATGGTGGCTGTGCATCTCCCGGGTCTTCCGCGGAAGTCCGTGTGCGACACTGTTCATTTTGGTTCAATCCTCGCTCGAATGCGTGCCGAATGCATACATCCGAGCGCACTCGAACGCTCGCTAAGAGTTCCTGAACGAAATGCTAAAAGATTGCTAAACGTCGCCGCCGCGGGCCGCGTCCACCTGCTCGAGGGTCAGCGCGCAGGCGACGCCGAGGCGGAACCGCCCGCGCCCGCTCTTCTCGATGCGGATGGCGCCGCCGCGCTCGCGGAGGCGGCGCTCGAGCAGGACGAGGCGGGCCTCGAGGTTCTCGGCGTGCTCGGGCAGCTTGAGGGCGGGGTCGAGCCGCAGCTCCCGGTTGGTGAACTCGACGCGGCCGCCGGCGTGCTCGCGGACGAGCTTCCAGAAGATCGCGCCGGCGACGCCCTTGATCAGGTAGTCGTGGTCGAGAAAGACGCTGTCGTCCGCGGGGTAGTGGCGCACGACCACCGGCCGGGCGTCCGGCGCCGGCGGCGGCGCCGCGGCGCTCGGGCGCTGCTCGCCGCCCTGCTGGACGAGGCGGATCAGGCTCCCGAGCCGGTCGGCGACGATGGCGAGCGCATCCTCGTCCTCGTAGCGGAAGCGCATCGGCTCGGCGCTCTCGGCGAAGATCACCCCGAGGAGCCGCCCGCCCGAGACCACCGGCACGGCGATCTGGCTCTCCGGCGCGGCGAGGCCCGGATAGGGGATCTCGGTCCGCGCCCCCTCGCCCTCGCCGATCACCGCGCCGTAGCCCTGGTCGGCGGTCATGTTGCCGATGCGGATCGGCGCGCGCTCCCGCGCCGCGACCCCGACGACCCCCTCGCCGAAGCCGATCTCCGAGCCGATCCCCGACCGCGGATACCCGGTCGAGGCGACGGTGTAGAGCCGCCCCGCCGCATCGTCGAGCATCAGCAGCATCGCGTGGTCGATGCCGAAGTGGCGGGTCAGGCAGGCGAGCGTCCGGTCGAAGAGCTCGCCGAGGTCGTCGACCGCGGCGAGATCGCCGCAGGTGCGCCGCACCGCCGAGAGCAGGTTGCGCGGAGCCGGCGGCGGCAGCCCCGCCGGCGGCAGCACGGTCTCGATCGCGACGACCCGGAAGACGTCGGCGCCACGCAGCCGGAAGACCCCGGCCATCCCGGCGTGGGAGGCGATGCCGGCGAGCTTGGCCTTCATGCTCTCGAACACCGGCCCGTCGGTCTCGGTCGCCTCGTAGGCGAGGTCGAGGCGGTACTCGGCGAGCGTCAGCGGATCGACCACCCCGACCGAGGCCCGCCGCGTGGCGAGCAGGTTGCGGCGGGTCTTGTTGAAGAACTGGTAGCTGAGCGCCACCCGCTCGGGATCGACGTAGTGGACCTGCGAGATCAGCGAGACGTTCGGCACCCCCGCCGCGTCGCAGGTCGCGAGCATCGCCGGGACGACGCCCTCGAGGCAGTCGCGCAGGCCGTCGAGCGGCGGCCCGGCCATCACGCGAGCGCGCTGCCGGCGCCGGGCCCGGGCGTCTGCACGAAGGCTTCCTCGGGCACGAAGACGACCGCGACGAGCTCGGCCGGGTCATGGGCGGTGAAGGGCACGGTGAACGCCGCCGGATAGCCGACGTCGCCGAGCGCCGCAGCGAAGGCGCGGAGCTGGCGGGCGCTCTTCGCGAGGTCGGCCGCATCCGCCGCCTCGATCCGGGCGCGCGCCGCCTTGAGCTGGATCGAGCGGTGGTCGGAGGGCCGCGAGAAGGTCGCCGCGATCCCCGCGCCGCCGGCGAGCGCGGCGAGCGCCGCCGCGGCGCCCCGCCGGCGGACGAGGACGCGCACCGACCCGTCCTCCGCGACCCGGCAGCCGCTGCCGTGCACCGGGAGCGGCCACCCGGCGGGCGAGCACGTCCCGGCGACGATGCTGAGCCCGCTCTCGCAGAACGCCGCGAGCTCGGGGGTCAGCACCGGGTCGCCCGGACGGCGCGGTGCGCCGCCGAGATCGTCGCCCGGCTCGGCCGGCCGGCTCGCGCGCGCCATCGACGTCCTCCCCGGAAAGCCGCGGCAACCTACCACGAGCTCCCGGCGACCGGAAGCCGGCCCCCGGGAGCCGGCCCCCGGGAGCCGGCCGCAGTCAGCTCGAAGTCAGCGCGGGAACGCCTGCACGTTGCCGGCGTCGACGTTGAGGATGTTGCCCGTCGACTTCGCCGAGGCCTCGGAGACGAGGAAGTAGGCCGCCTCGGCGACGTCCTCGGGCAGCACCGACCGCTTGAGGAGCGAGCGCGCGCGGTACATCTCCTCGAGCCCCTCCTTGTCGGTCCCGTAGGTGCCGGCCCGCTGCTCCAGCCACTCGCCCTCCCAGATCCGCGAGCCCCTGAGCACCGCGTCCGGGTTGACGACGTTCACCCGGATCCCCGCCGGCGCCCCCTCGAGCGCCAGGCAGCGCGCGAGGTGGATCTCCGCCGCCTTCGCCGTGCAGTAGGCCGCGGCGTTCGGCGACGCGGCGAGGCCGTTCTTCGAGGCGACGAAGACCACCGCCCCGCCGACCCCTTGCGCTTTCATCACCCGGAACCCCTCGCGCGCCACGAGGAAGTACCCCGTCGACAGGATGTCCATGTTGCGGTTCCAGAGCGCGAGCGTCGTCTCCTCGACCGGCGCCGACGAGGCGATCCCGGCGTTCGACACCACGATGTCGCAGCCGCCGAACTCCACCGCCATCGTCGCGAACGCCGCCTCGACCGCCGCCTCGGCGGTCACGTCCATCTCGACCGCCCGCACCACGTCGGCCCCGTGCCGCGCCGCCAGCGCCGTCGCCGTCTCGTCGAGCGCGCCCGCATCGATGTCGGCGAGCACCACGCACGCCCCTTCGCGCAGGAACCGCTCCGCCGTCGCCGCCCCGATCCCCCCGGCCCCTCCGGTGACGACCGCGATCCGCCCGGCGAGGCTCTTCGGCTTCGGCATCCGGCTCAGCTTGGCCTCCTCGAGCAGCCAGTACTCGATGTCGAAGGCCTCCTGCTCCGGCAGCCCGCAATACTCCGACACCGCAGAAGCGCCACGCATCACGTTGATCGCGTTGACGTAGAACTCGCCCGAGATCCGCGCCGTCGCCTTGTCCCGGGCGAAGGTGATCATCCCCACCCCCGGCACCAGGTAGACGACCGCGTTCGGATCGCGCATCGCCGGGCTGTCCGCCCGCCTGCAACGCGCGTAGTACCCCGCATAGTCCGCCCGATAGGCCGCGACCGCCGCCCCCATCGCCGCCACCGTCGCCTCGACGTCGGGCTCCGCGGGATCGAACGGCACGACCAGCGGCCGGATCTTCGTGCGCAGGAAGTGGTCCGGGCAGCTCGTCCCCAGCGCCGCCAGCCCCTCCATGTCCGTCGCCCCGACGAACTCCAGCACCGCCGGCTGGTCGTCGAAATGCCCGACCATCCGCACGTCACCCGACACCATGCCGCGGATCGCCGGCATCAGCCGCGCCGCCACCGCCCGCCGCTCCTCCGCCGGCAGCGCCGCATGGCGCGGCCCGCCGAACGCCGCCACGCCCGCGGTCTTCGCCTCCAGCCACCCGATCGCCCGGTTGACCACGTCGAGCGTCGTCTCGTAGCAGCCCCTCGCGTCGTCGCCCCAGGTGAAGAGCCCGTGGCTCTCCAGCACGCACCCCTTGGCCTCGGGGTTCTCGCGGCAGAACCTCTCCAGCCACAGCCCGAGCTCGTACCCCGGCCGCTTCCACGGCAGCCAGCCGATCTCGTCCCCGAAGATCTCCGCCGTCAGCGCCCGCGAGTCCTTCGACGCCGCGATAGCGATGATCGCGTCGGCATGCATGTGGTCGACGTGCCTCCGCGGCACGTAGGCGTGCAGCGGCGTGTCGATCGACGCCGCCCGCGGGTTGAGACCGAAGGTGCAGTGGGGCAGATACCCCACCATCTCGTCCTCGTGCTCGACCCCGCGATAGAGCCCCTTCAGCGCTTCCAGCTTCGACATGTAGAGCGTCGCGAAGCCGTCGCGCTTCATCGTGCCGACGTCGCCCCCCGAGCCCTTGACCCACAACACCTCGACCGCCTCGCCGGTCAGCGGGTCCTTCTCCACCACCTTCGCCGAAGTGTTGCCGCCGCCGTAGTTGGTGATCCGCTTGTCGGCACCGAGCAGGTTCGAGCGATAGAGAAGCAGTTCCGGCTCGGTCATGCCCGCCGCCCGCGTCGCGTCCCAAAGGTTGGCGAGCCGCCCTCCGGCCCCGGACCCGGCCCCGGACCCGGCCCCGGACCCGGCATCGACATCGAGCATCGCTTCCTCCCTCGCCTGCCCTTCCCGGGCCCGCGCGAAACTCGCGCAGCAGTGCGCGAAAGTCAATCAAGTTCGATCACTTTCGCGCTTGTGCGCTGCAGCATCCTACCGGCGTGATCGAAGATGATTGACAGTGCTGCGGAAGCAATGTCATCGTCCGCGGCAAAATCCGGGGGCCCGCGCGAGCACGGACCCCGCGGGAAGAACGGTTCACACGGGAGGTCGAACCACCATGAAACTCTGGAAACTCGTCACTTCGGCCGCGCTCGCCGCGGCGGTCCTCGCCGCGCCGGCGGTGGCGCAGGACAAGGTGCGCATCGCGCTGGTGCCGAAGGCGCTCGGCATCGGCTTCTTCGAGGCGGCCCACAAGGGCGCCGAGGAAGCGGCCGCGGAGCTCGGCGACGTCGAGATCATCTACACCGGCCCGACCGACACCACCGCCGAGGGCCAGATCGAGGTGCTGAACGCCCTCATCGCCCAGGGCGTCGACGCCATCGCGGTCTCGGCCAACGACACCGACGCGCTGGTCCCGACCCTGAAGAAGGCCATGCAGCGCGGGATCACCGTCATCTCGTGGGACTCGGGCGTCGCGCCCGAGGGCCGGCAGCTCCACCTCAACCCGTCGTCGAGCCCGCTGATCGGCAACATGATCATCAAGCTCGCCGCCGACCACCTCCCCGACGGCGGCGACGTCGCCGTGCTCTCGGCGACGACGACCTCCACGAACCAGAACACCTGGATCGAGGAGATGAACAAGGTGAAGGGCGACTACCCCGGCATCAACGTCGTCGCGACCGTCTACGGCGACGACCTCGCCGACAAGTCCTACCGCGAGACCCAGGGCCTCATCCAGACCTACCCCGACCTCAAGGCGATCATCGCGCCGACCTCGGTCGGCATCGTCGCCGCCGCCCAGGCGGTGACCGACGCCGGCAAGGTCGGCGAGATCAACGTCACCGGCCTCGGCCTGCCGTCCGAGATGGCCGGCCACGTCGAGTCCGGCGCCTCGCAGTCCTTCGCGATCTGGAATCCGATCGACCTCGGCTACTCGGCGACGATGCTCGCCTACGACCTCGTCAAGGGCGCCGAGGCGGCGCCGGGCGCCGAGCTCCCGATGGGCCGCATGGGCAACCTCACCCTCGACGACAACACCGAGGGCGCGATGGCCGACCCCTTCGTCTACGACAAGTCGAACATCGAGGAGTTCAAGTCGATCTTCTGAGGCACCTTTCCAGAGGGTTAACGCGCGAGAGACAATCGTTCCATATCAACGACTTGACTATCTGCGCACGCGTGCGCAGGCGTGCGCAGAACGCCCCTCGCACACCGCCTTCCCACCCCCGGCCCGCCGCGGCCGGGGGCAGCCTTCCCCGGAGGACGCGCGCCCCATGATCCCGACCCGAGCCGAGCGCGACCCCGAAGCCGCGACGGCCGCCCCCCCGATCCTGTCGCTCGACGGCGTCTCGAAGTCCTTCCCCGGCGTCCGCGCCCTCGACGGCGTCTCCCTCCGCCTCTACCCCGGCGAGGTCACCGCCCTCGTCGGCGAGAACGGCGCCGGCAAGTCGACCCTCGTCAAGATCCTGACCGGCATCTACCAGCCCGACGCCGGCCAGCTCGCCCTCGACGGCCACCCCGTCGCCTTCCCCACCCCCCACGCCGCCGCCGCGGCCGGCGTCACCGCCATCCACCAGGAAACCGTCCTCTTCGACGACCTCTCCGTCGCCGAGAACATCTACCTCGGCCACGCCCCCCGCACCCGCCTCGGCCTGATCGACTGGCCCCGGCTCACCGCCGACGCCCGCGCCATGCTCGCCCGCGTCGGCGCCGCGATCGACCCCCGCGTCCGCCTCCGCGACCTCGGCATCGCCAACAAGCACCTCGTCGCCGTCGCCCGCGCCCTCTCGATCGACGCCCGCGTCGTCATCATGGACGAGCCCACCGCCGCCCTCTCCCACAAGGAGATCGCCGAGCTCTACGCCCTCGTCGAGCGCCTCAAGGCCGAGGGCAAGGCCATCCTCTTCATCTCCCACAAGTTCGACGAGATCTTCCGCATCGCCGACCGCTACACCGTCTTCCGCGACGGCCAGATGGTCGGCGAGGGCCTGATGGCGGACGTCACCGAGGCCGACCTCGTCCGCCTGATGGTCGGCCGCTCGATCGAGGCGATCTTCCCCGGGCGCCACGCCGAGCCCGGCGCGGAAGTCCTCCAGGTCGCCGGCTACAGCCACCCGACCGAGTTCGATTCCATCGGCTTCACCCTGCGCCGGGGCGAGATCCTCGGCTTCTACGGCCTCGTCGGCGCCGGCCGCAGCGAGGTCATGCAGGCCCTCTTCGGCACCACCCGCCCCTCGAAGGGCGTCGTCAGGATCGACGGCCGCATCGCCGTCATCCGCTCCCCCGCCGACGCCATCGCCCGCGGCATCGTCTACGTCCCCGAGGACCGTGGCCACCAGGGCGCGATCCGCGGCCTGCCGATCTTCCAGAACGTCACCCTGCCCTCCCTCGACCGCATCTCCCGCCGCGGCTTCCTCCGCCTCGCCGAGGAGTTCCGCGTCACCCGCGAGTACACCTCCCGCCTCGACCTCCGCGCCGCCGCCCTCGACCAGGACGTCGCCGAGCTCTCCGGCGGCAACCAGCAGAAGGTCGTCATCGCCAAGTGGCTGGCGACGAAGCCGCGGGTCATCATCCTCGACGAGCCCACCAAGGGCATCGACATCGGCTCCAAGGCCGCCGTCCACGCCTTCATGGCCGAGCTCGCCGCCCAGGGCCTCGCCATCGTCATGGTCTCCTCCGAGATCCCCGAGATCCTCGGCATGTCCGACCGCGTCATCGTCATGCGCGAGGGCCGCATCGTCGCCGAGTACCCGCGCGACGGCCTCACCCCCGAGCGCCTCGTCCGCGCCGCCGCCGGCATCCGCGCCGTCGATCCCGAGCCCGAGCCCGCGCAGGACCCCGCCTGATGGACCACCGCCTCCTGCGCTCCCGCGAGCTCCTCCTCGCCGTGATCCTCGCCGCCCTCGTC
>CAZEGY010000136.1:0-8309 GCA_964511815.1 uncultured Rhodovulum sp. | reverse complement strand
GCCCGCTTCGATCGAACGCGGGCGGGCGAGGCGTCCGCCCGCGCGTGCGGCGTTAACCAGTTAAACCACGACCGGCGCCGGTCGCCGGCGTCAGCCGTCGGCGGTGGCGGAGAACTGGAGGGCGTAGAGGTCGGCGTAGAGGCCGCGGGCGGCGAGGAGCTCGGCGTGGGTGCCGGTCTCGACGATGCGGCCGCGGTCCATCACCACGATCAGGTCGCTGTCGAGGATCGTCGACAGGCGGTGGGCGATGACGAGGGTGGTGCGGCCGCGGGCGAGGGCGTCGAGGGCGCCGCGGATCAGGGCCTCGGACTCGGCGTCGAGCGCCGAGGTCGGCTCGTCGAGGAGCAGGATCGGCGCGTCGCGGAGCATGGCGCGGGCGATCGACAGGCGCTGGCGCTCGCCGCCCGAGAACTCGCCCGCCGTCGGCGCGACGAGGGTGTCGTAGCCGTTCGGGAGCGCGCGGATGAAGCCGTCGGCGGCGGCGGCGCGGGCGGCGGCCTCGACCTCGGCGCGCGGGGCGTCGCGGCGGCCGAAGCCGATGTTGGCGGCGACGGTGCCCGAGAGCAGCACCGACTCCTGGCTGACGACGGCGATCTGGTCGCGGAGCGAGGCGAGGGTCAGCGAGCGGAGGTCGTGGCCGTCGAGGAGGATGCGTCCCCCCGTCGGGTCGTAGAGGCGGGGGAGGAGGTTGAACACCGTCGACTTGCCCGCCCCCGAGCGGCCGACGAAGGCGACGCGGGTCCCGGGCTCGATCGCGAGGGTGAAGTCCTCGAGGGCGACGTGGCCGTCGGGATAGGCGAAGTCGACGTGCTCGAAGCGGATCTGGCCGATGGCGCGGTCGAGGCGGTCGGGGCCGTCGACGATGGTGTTCTCGGCGTCGAAGAGCAGGAAGATCCGGTCGAGGGCGGCGACGCCCTGCTGGACGGTGGCGAAGTTGCCGCCGAGCCGCCGCGCCGGGCCGGCGATGATCCCGAGCCCGGTCAGCAGGCCGGTGAAGTCGGCGATGGTGATGGTGCCGGCCCGGATCCGCAGCCCGACGACGAAGAGCAGGAGCGCGACGGCGATGCCGACGAGGATCTCCATCATCGGCGCGACCCGCGCCTGCCAGCGGTTCTGGCGGCGGCGGAGGCCGAAGAGACGCTCGAACACCCCCTCGGCGTTGTGCGAGAGCGGCTCCTCGAGGCGGTAGGTCCGGGCCATGCGGATGCCGGACAGGCCCTCGGTGACCTCGGAGGTCATCGCCGCGACCTCGGCCTGGGTGCGGCTGGCGAGCGAGCGCAGGCGGCGGCCGATGCGGTTGACCGGGACGAGGGCGAGCCCGAAGATCAGCGCGATGCCGATCGTCAGCGGCCAGTCGATCCCGAGGAGGACCGCGAATGTGACGACGATGGTCAGGGCGCCGGTGAGCCCGCCGAGGAGCGCGCGGACCGCGGTGCCGACGAGCGCGATGTCGGAGGAGAAGCGGGCGGCGAGGCCGGCCGGCGCCTCGGTCTGGAGGCGGGCGAGGTCGCTGCCGACGAGCTTCGCGAACATGGTCTTGCGAAGCTCGGTCTCCATGCGGTTGGTCGCCTCGGTGCCGGTGATCTCGCGGTAGTACTGGCCGACGGCGTTGGAGCCCGAGAGCAGGACGACCCCGAGCGGCCCCCACCACAGCACCGACGGGCTGTGGTCCTGGAACGCCGTCATCACCATCTGGATGAGCTTCGAGTAGCCCGCCGAGGCGACGGCGACGACCGCGGTCATCGCCAGCGAGAAGAGCAGCAGCCCCCAGCTCGGCGAGAGCCAGTCGCGCCAGAGGCGCATCCAGAGCTTCACGGTCGGGTCGGCGGCGGCGTCGGGCATCGGTCGGGCATCGGTCTCCGGGCGGTGCCGGCGGCAAGGGGGCGGACGGCACGGGCGGACGGCCTAGCACGCCCCCCGACGGACGACCAAGCGGAAATCTCGCCCGCGCGGCGCCCCCCCGTGACGTCCATGAGACGATCCGCGAAACGCCATCGCCATTGACGCGCCCGGCCGGGAGGGAAATCCTCGGGGGGCATTCTTTTCGAACGGTCTCGTTATCCCGTGAGCGTCATCGACATCGACCGCAAGCTCGCCCTCACCGCCGCCGCCCTCGGCGTGCGGACCCGCAAGGAGCTCGCCGCCGCCTTCCGCAAGGCCAACCCGCGCACCGGCTTCGACGTCGAGCGGGCGAACAAGTGGCTCCAGGCCCGGGCGCGTCCGCGCGAGCAGTCGATCTACGAGGACTGGGCGGCGGTGCTCGCCGTCGGCCGTCCCGGCGCCTGGATCGGCGAGTGCGGGCTCGCGGAGTTCCTCGCCGTGCTCGCCGAGGCGACCGGCGAGGCGCCCGAGACCCTCGAGCGGCGGGCGGCGGCCTTCGCCGGGCCGTCGCACCGCGCCTTCGCCGAGGCGCCGGCGGGCTTCGAGGGCGACCTCGCCGGCACCTACGTCGGCTACTCGGCGGCGTGGACCCCCTACTTCGCGGGCCGGCTGATCCGCGGCATCCTCGACGTCGAGCGCGAGAACGGCGCCTTCACCGCGCGCTACACCCAGGCCCGCGCCCAGGACAGCGTCACCGCCCACGGCGTGGCCGACGTGCTGCCGCGCGGGATCGTCATGCACCTGCGCGAGCCCCACGGCCGCACCGGGTTCGTCTTCGCGCTGTTCCCGCCGATGTCGGTCGTCAGCGTGCTCGGCGGCCTCGTCAGCGGCATCGCGCTGCTCGGCGCCGAGCCGCGGCCGTCGGTGTCGCGGATCGTCCTCGTCCGCGTCGACGGCGACCGCGAGGCGCTGCTCGCCGGCGACTGCCTGCTCGAGCCGGACGCCTCGGTCGCCGACGACCTCGCCCAGCGCGGCGTCGACCTCGCCACCCCCGGCGAGGTCGACAGCCGCATCGCGGCGTTCCTCGACACCGGCGGCGCGACCGGCATCGACGCGACCGCGAACGCCGCCTATCGCGGCCTCGTCGAGCTCTTCGACCGCGAGTGGATCCGCACCGGGTTCCCTAGCGCCTGAGATCGAGGCGGAGGGCGAGGAGCGGGACGTCGCCGCCGGCCGGGTCGAAGGGCTCGACGCGCGAGGCCATGATGTCGAACGCCGGCGCGCGCCGGAAGCCGCGCGCGGCGTAGAGGCGTCGGGCGGCGCGCATCGGTTCGGCGGTGTGGATGGCGACGACGGGAGCGCCGGCGGCGCGGGCGCGGGCGATGCAGGCCGCGACGAGGGCGCCGGCGACGCCGCGGCCGCGCGACGCCGGCGCCACTCCGAGCCCGCCGAAGCTCGCCCAGCATGTCGGCAGGCCCGCCCCCTCGACGCCCGTTGCCGTGCGGGCCGCGCGGGCGTGGAAGGTGACCGTCCCGGCGATCGCGCCGCCGAGGGTCGCGACGAGCACCTCTCCCTCCCCCCAGCGTGCGGAGACGTCGACGGTGCGTGCCGCGTAGGTGCGCCAGGCGTCGACCGGCGCGCGATCGCGGTACTCCGCGAAGGCGGCGCGGAGCACGGCGGCGATCTCCGGCGCCTCGTCGCGCCGGGCGGGACGCACCGGAACTGCGTCGGTCGCGGTCACGTCGCCCTCCCCTGACGGCGGCGATGATCGCCGCCGGCAGGCCCGGGCGCAATCCTCGGGCTCAGGGGCGCCAGAACGGCTTGCGCGCCTCCCCGGCGGCGCCGTCGGCGGCGATCCCGCAGTCGGCGAGGGCGCTGCGGTCGAGGGTCTCGATGTGCCGGCGGTCGCGGTAGCGCGCGTCCCAGGCGACGAGGAGCCCGAGGAGGCGGCCGCCGAACCCGCCGGTGCGGGCGGGGATCGCGAAGGCCCCGAAGCTCGGGGCGAGGCGTGCAGGCGTGACGATGTCGGTGGTGGCCATGATGGTCCCCGCATGTGCTGTCGCGTCCTCGATAGCGCAGCCGGCGCGGAGAAGGCGGGAAGCCGGCGGAATTTCCGCGCGCTTCCGCGGAAGCCGGGCGGAAATCGCCCGGCGCCCCGGCGCCGCGCGCGACACCTTCCGTCCGCCTACGCGCGGCGATATGGTGCCCGCCGATCCATCGGAGCTTCCCCAATGACCCTCTCGCGCGGGCGGGATCTTCTCGCCATTCCCGGGCCCTCGATCATCCCCGACCGGGTGCTGAACGCCATGCACCGGGCGGCGCCGAACATCTACGAGGGCGAGCTCATCGCCATGACCGAGAGCGTCCTCGCCGACCTCCGCCGGGTGGCGGGAACCGAGGGCCGGGTCGCGCTCTACATCGGCAACGGCCACGCCGCGTGGGAGGCGGCGATCGCCAACCTGCTCGCCCCCGGCGACGGCGCGCTCTTTCTCGTCACCGGCCGCTTCGGGCTCGGCTGGGCCAACACCGCGCGGCGGATGGGCGCCGAGGTCGAGCTCGTCGACTTCGGCTTCGAGGACACGATCGACGCCGCCCGGGTCGCCGAGCGCCTCGCCGCCGACCGCGGGCGGGCGCTGAAGGCGGTGTTCATGGTGCAGACCGACACCGCCTCGTCGGTCTTGAACGACGTCGCCGCGGTGCGCGCGGCGCTCGACGCCACCGGGCATCCCGCGCTTCTCGCCGTCGACTGCATCGCGAGCCTCGGCTGCGACCGCTTCGAGATGGACGCGCTCGGCGTCGACGTGGCGGTCGCGGCCTGCCAGAAGGGCCTGATGACCCCGCCGGGCCTCGCGATGACCTTCCACGGGCCGCGGGCCGAGGCGGCGCGGGTGCGCTGTCCGAGCCCCTACTGGGACTGGGAGCCGCGGACGGCTCCCGAGTTCTACTACGAGCTCTTCTGCGGCACGGCGCCGACCCACCACCTCTACGGCCTGCGCACCGCCCTCGACATGATCCTCGCCGAGGAGGGCCTGCCGGCGGTCTGGGAGCGCCACGAGGTCTTCGCCCGCGCCGTCTGGGCGGCGGTCGAGGCCTGGGGCATGGACGGCGCGCTCCGGCTCAACATCGCCGAGCCCGCGCTGCGCAGCCACGCGGTGACGACGATCCGCACCGAGCCCGGCGACGGCACCCGCCTGCGGCGCTGGGCCGCCGAGAGCGCCGGGCTCACCCTCGGGATCGGGCTCAACGTGCCGGGCGTCGACCCCGACGGGGTCTTCCGCATCGGCCACATGGGCCATCTCAACCCGCCGATGGTGCTCGGCACCCTCGCGACGATCGAGGCCGGCCTCGCCGGGCTCGGCATCGCCCACCGGCCGGGCGGGGTCGCCGCCGCGGCCGGGGTCGTCGCCCGGGCGACGGCACCCGCAGACGCACCCGCACCCGCCGACGTCGCTGTGGAAATCGCTCCGGGATTGGTCTACGCCTCGAACACCCGATCGTGATCGGTTGGGCAGCAAACCTGGAGGGTCGTGGTGAGACGAGGGCTATTGTTACTGGGCGCGACGGTGCTCGTGCTCGGCGCCTGCGCGAGCGAGACCTCGGCGCAGAAGCATGAGGTCGGCTGCGTCGCGGGGACGCTGACCGGCGCGGTCATCGGCGGCCTGCTCGGCAGCACCATCGGCGCGGGCACCGGCAACGTGCTCGCGACGACGGCGGGCGCCGGCCTCGGCACCTACGCCGGCGAGCGGCTGGCCTGCGGGTGAGGAGAACCGAGATGAACAGACTTCTGGTCGCCGCCGCCGGCCTCCTCGCCCTGTCGGGCGCGGCGCTGGCGCAGGACATCACCACCGGCCATCTCGGCGCGCTCGACGCCAACGGCGACGGCGCGGTCGACGCCACCGAGTTCGACACCTACATGGCCGCGGCCTTCGAGGCGATCGACGCCAACGGCGACGGCTACCTCACCCTCGCCGAATCGTCGGGCTACCTGTCGCCCGAGCAGTTCGCCGCCGCCAACACCAACGGCGACGACGGCGTGAGCGCCGCCGAGTTCACCGCGGCGACGCGGGCCGACTTCGCCGGCGCCGACCTCGACCAGGACGGCGCGCTCAACTGACCCGGCCGGCGGCGGCGCCACGCCGCGCCGCCGCCCGCCCCGCGGCGCCGACCGCGGCGCGACCTTGAACAACCTGCGCGAGAACCTGCCCGCGGACGGTCTCCCCCCGCGGATCGAGGTGATTTCATTGGCGCGGCGTCGCGGATCGCCCTAGACAGGCCGGTGGCGGCGCCCGAGAGGTTCGGAGCACGCGCAACGACAGGTTACGGATAGGAACGATGAATCGAGTAGTGGTCCTTCTCGCCTTTGCGGCCCTCGCGGCCGCGGGCTGTACCCAGAACCCCCAGACCAACCGCGAGCTCCAGTGCGCGGGCGGCGTCCTCGGCGGCGCGGCGGTCGGCGGGCTCATCGGCAACCAGATCGGCGGCGGCACCGGCAAGCAGGTCGCGACCGCGGTCGGCGCCGGCGCCGGCGCGGCGGCCGGCACCCAGATGCCCGCCTGCCAGTAATCCCGGCACTGCCCGTCCGCGCCGCGGACGGGCCCCTCCGCCCGGAGTTCCCGGGCGGAGCCGGCGCGGCGCCTCCGGTCCATTGACACCGCCCGCGCCGGCACGGTTAATCGCGCCGGCACCCGGGGTCCCGGGTGCGCCAACGATCTCCAGAGGGGTACGAGATGGCCGATCTGATCGCCGTGGTGTTTCCGTCCGAGGCCAAGGCCGAGGAAGTGCGGGACAAGCTGCTCGGGATGCAGAAGGAGTACCTGATCGAGCTCGGGGACGCGGTGATCGCGACCAAGACCGACTCGGGCAAGGTGAAGCTCAACCAGCTGATGAACACCACCGCGGCCGGCGCCGCGGGCGGCAGCTTCTGGGGCCTGCTGGTCGGCGTCCTCTTCCTCAACCCGCTCCTCGGCGTCGCCGCGGGCGCGGCCTCGGGCGCCCTCGCCGGGGCGCTGACCGACGTCGGCATCAGCGACAAGTTCATGAAGGGCCTCGCCACCGAGGATCTCCAGCCCGGCGAGGCGGTGCTCTTCGTCCTCGTCCGCAAGGTGACGGGCGACAAGGTGCTCGCGGGCCTCGAGGGCGTCGGCGGCCGCGTGCTCCAGACCTCGCTCGACCACACCCGCGAGGAGGCGCTGCGCAACGCCCTGGCCGGCGCCACCACGGCCGGGACGCCGCCGACCTCCTGATCCCCGAAGTGCCCGGCCGCCGCGCCCGCGCGGCGCCGATCACTCCGCCGCGGCGAGCGCCTCGGGCAGCGCCGCGGCGAAGGCGTCGAGGTCGGCCGCGCGGCCGACGGTGACGCGGATGCAGCGGTCCTGGGGCGCGACCCCGGGCATCCGCACGAAGATTCCCCGCTCGACGAGCCCCGCCAGCACCCGGCGCGCGTAGGCGCCGTCGCGGCCGCAGTCGATGGCGACGAAGTTCGTCGCCGAGGGCAGCGTCCGCAGCCCGTGCCCCGCGGCGATCGCGACGAGCCGCGCCCGTCCCGCCGCGACCTCGGCGACGACGCCCGCCAGCCAGTCGCGGTCGGCGAGCGCGGCGCGCGCCCCGGCCTGGGCGATGCGCCCGACCCCGAAATGGTTGCGCACCCGGTTGAAGGCGCGGGCGAGTTCGGCGTGGGCGATGGCGTAGCCGACGCGGACCCCGGCCATGCCGTGGGCTTTCGAGAACGTCCGCATCCGGATCACCCGCGGGTCGCGCGGATCGATCGGCGGGATGGCGTCGTCGGGGGCGAAGTCGGCGTAGGCCTCGTCGAGGCAGAGCACGGTGTCGCCGGGGAGACGGGCGATCGTCTCGGCGATGCGCGCCCCCCGGTGCCAGGTGCCGGTCGGGTTGTCGGGGTTGGCGAGGTAGACGAGCGGCGCGCCGGCCTTGCGCGCGGCGAGGAGCAGCGCCTCCGGATCCTCGGCGTCGTCGCGGTAGGGCACGGTGACGAGCCGCCCGCCGAAGCCCGCGACGTGGAAGGCGAAGGTCGGATAGGCCCCGGCCGAGGTCACGACCGGGGTCCCCGGCGCGACGAGCAGGCGGACGAGGAGCCCGAGGAGGCCGTCGATCCCCTCGCCCACCACGACGTTCTCCGGCCGGACGCCGTGATGCGCGGCGATCGCCGCCTTGAGGTCGTGAAGCTCGGGGTCGCCGTACATCCACGCCTCGGCCGCGGCGTCGGCCATCGCGGCGACGGCGCGCGGCGACGGGCCGAAGACGCTCTCGTTGGCGCCGATGCGGGCGACGAACGGCCGGCCCATCGCCCGCTCCTGCGCCTCGGGGCCGACGAACGGCACGGTGGCGGGCAGGCTCGCGGCGAGGGGCGTCAGGCGCATGGTCGGGCGTCCACGGGAGGTTCGGGTACTCCGCTTCTAGTCGCCGCGCGAATCCGCGTCAAAGCGGGCGTGATCGCCGCGGCCGCGCGCGCGGCAGCGGCGCGGCCGTTT
>CAZEGY010000135.1:0-8345 GCA_964511815.1 uncultured Rhodovulum sp. | reverse complement strand
GCTCGTTGATGATGCGCAGCACCTCGAGCCCGGCGATCTTGCCGGCGTCCTTGGTGGCCTGGCGCTGGGCGTCGTTGAAGTAGGCCGGGACGGTGATGACCGCCTGGCTCACCTTCTCGCCGAGGTAGGACTCGGCGGTTTCCTTCATCTTCTGGAGGATGAAGGCGGAAATCTGGGACGGCGAGTACTTCTCGCCCTTGACCTCGACCCAGGCGTCGCCGTTCGGGCCGGGGACGATGTTGTAGGGCACCATCTCCTTGTCCTTGGCGACCATCGGGTCGTCGGTGCGCCGGCCGATCAGGCGCTTGATGGCGAAGAGGGTGTTCTCGGAATTGGTGACGGCCTGGCGCTTGGCGGCCTGCCCGACCAGTCGCTCCTCGTCGGTGAAGGCGACGATCGAGGGCGTGGTGCGCGCGCCTTCGGAGTTTTCGATCACCCGGGCCTGCGAGCCGTCCATGATGGCGACGCAGGAGTTGGTGGTGCCGAGGTCGATACCGATCACTTTAGACATGCATGATCCTTTCAAGCGGCGATGTCGCAGGACGGGTCCTCGCGGGCGGCCCCCGTCCGCATCCCTGCCCGGTCCTCACGGTGGCGTGCGGTTCCGGATTGCGAGGCTATATAGGGACCGTGTTTTTGGGCTGCAAGCTGGCGTCCGGGCGCCGGGCAGCGTTTTTGGGAGGGAGGACCGATGCTGGCCGTCGGCGGTTTCGAGATCCACCCGGGCTTTCTCGGCCCGGAGGCGCAGGCGGCGATGGCCGCCGACGTCGCCGCGGTCGCCGCGGCGGCGCCGTTCTTCGCGCCGCTGACCCCGTGGGGCAAGCCGATGAGCGTCGCGATGACCTCCGCCGGCCGCTACGGCTGGTTCACCGACCGCAAGGGCTATCGCTACGTCGATCGTCACCCGGACGGCGGGCCGTGGCCGCCGATCCCCGAGAGCGTCCTCGCGGTCTGGCGCGCGCTCGTGTCGCAGGCGCGGATGCCCGACTGCTGCCTCGTCAACCGCTACGGCCCGAAGGCGCGGATGGGACTGCACCGCGACGCCGACGAGAAGGACTTCTCCTGGCCGGTGCTGTCGATCAGCCTCGGCGACAGCGCCCTCTTCCGCATGGGCGGGCCGGCGCGCAGCGACCCGACGACCTCGATCGTCCTCGCGTCGGGCGACGTCGTCGTCTTCGGCGCCGACGCCCGCCTCGCCTACCACGGCATCGACCGTGTCCGCGGCGGCAGCTCGGCGCTCCTGCCCGGCGGCGGACGGATCAACCTGACCTGCCGGGTGGTGGACTGAGGGCCTTCCGCGAAGGCCGCGGGGAGGGGCGTGGACCCTGGTGAACGGGGGGTTAACGGCGCGACGGGAATCGCGTGATTTCAATCTGTCAGGTGGCTGCGCACGCGTGCGCAGCGGCGTGCGCACGGCCCCGGTCGGCGGTTCGCGGCGGTCTCTCCGAGGCGTCACGGCGCGATCGAGCAGCACCCGGTCAGCAGCATCGGCACCGCCTTCTCCTCCTCCAGCACCACCATCGCGCCGAGCCCGAAGGCGCGGTCCGACATGCCGTCGCTGCATGCCGCCGGCGTCAGCGTCGCGGTGATCCGCGTCGTCGCGCCGGTCAGCACCAGCGCCCGGCGCGGGTCGCCGGGGATGCCGGTGTCGAGTGCCGCCTCGGAGCCGAGCACGCGCCGCACCTCGGGGATCTCGACGACCATCGCCCCGTCCTCGCGGCGCAGGCTCCAGAACGGCTCGGTCCCGAAGCACGCGAGGGTCGGCGGCAGCGCGCCCGGCGCCCACTGGCCCGGGCGCTCGGCGAGGTAACGCAGCGCCGACCAGCCGGCGCCCTCGCCGAGGTTGTGCTGCGCCCAGCCGCCGGTCGCATCGATGGCGACGACCTCGATCGCCGTCGCGTCGGGGGCGAGCGTGCCGATCACCGGCGCGTCGGTCGTCGGTCCGGCCCGGACGTTCAGAACGTCCCCCGCCGCGACGCCGCGCACGTCGTGGAGCGCGGGGAGCGCCGGCGCCGCCGCGGCCCCGCCGCCGGCGGCGAGGAGCAGGAGGAGGGCCGGCAGCGCCTTCATTCGCCCTTCTCCGGCAAGGGGCGCTTGCGGCCGCTCGCGTCCACGGCGACGAAGAAGAAGCGCGCCTGCGTCACCTTCAGCCGCTCGCCTTCGGGGCGCGTCGCCCAGGTCTCGACCGCGATCTCCATCGACGTCCTTCCCTCGCTGACCACCTCGGCGTGGATCGACACGAGGTCGCCGACGTGCACCGGCCGGTGGAAGCTCATGCCCTCGACCGCGACCGTCGCCACCCGCCCGCGGGCGCGCGCCCGCGCCGGGACGGTCGCCGCGAGGTCCATCTGCGCCATCAGCCAGCCGCCGAAGATGTCGCCGCTGGCGTTGGTGTCGGCAGGCATGGCGAAGGTCTGCAACGCCAGCGGGCCGCGTGGCCGATCGTCATCCATGCCCGTTCCCTCCGCCGGCGGCTTCGGCCGCGATGTTTACAAACGTCGCGGGCGCGGTCCATACCTGCGCCCGTGACCAGTGAGAGGGACCCCATGGATTACGCGCGTATCGTCACGACCATCCGCCGCCTCGCGCTCGAGGCCGGCGCCGCGATCATGGAAATCTACGAGGGCCCCGACTTCGAGGTGCGCGCCAAGTCCGACGCCTCGCCGGTCACCGAGGCCGACGAGCGCGCCGACGCCATCATCGCCCGCGGCCTCGCCAGCGCCTTCCCCGACATTCCCGCGGTCACCGAGGAGCAGGCCGCGAGCCACGCCCTCGCCGGCGCCCCGGTCTTCTTCCTCGTCGATCCGCTCGACGGCACCAAGGAGTTCGTCCAGCGCCGCGGCGACTTCACCGTCAACATCGCGCTGATCGAGAACGGCGTCCCCACCCGCGGCGTCGTCTACGCCCCCGCCAAGGGCCGGCTGTTCTTCACCGACGCCGCCGGCCACTCGCAGGAGGAGGCCGGCGACTTCGCCCGCGACGCGGTCGGGGCGCTGACCCCGCTCTCGGTCGGCACGCCCGACCCGGCGGCGCTCGTCGTCGTCGCCTCCAAGTCGCACCGCGACCAGGCGACCGACGACTACATCGCCCGCTACCGCGTCGGGGACTTCCGCTCCGCCGGCTCGTCGCTGAAGTTCTGCCTCGTCGCCGCCGGCGAGGCCGACCTCTATCCGCGGCTCGGGCGCACGATGGAGTGGGACACCGCCGCCGGGCAGGCGGTGCTCCTCGGCGCCGGCGGCAGGGTGGTGCGCTTCGACGACCACACGCCGCTCGCCTACGGCAAGCAGGGCTACGAGAACCCGTTCTTCATCGCCCACGCCCCGGGCGTCGCCCTCGTCGCCGGGTAGGCCGTTGTCGGTCCTCCTCGTCATCCCCGCGCGCTACGCCTCGACCCGCTACCCGGGCAAGCCGCTGGTGGAGCTGACCGGGGCGACGGGCGAGAAGCGGAGCCTCGTCCGCCGGAGCTGGGAGGCGGCGCGCGCCGTCCCCGGCATCGACCGCGTCGTCGTCGCCACCGACGACGACCGCATCGCCGACGCCGCCCGCGGCTTCGGCGCCGAGGTGGTGATGACCTCCGACCAGTGGCGCAACGGCACCGAGCGCTGCGCCGAGGTCGCGCGCGCCTTCGCCGGCGCCTACGACGTGATCGTCAACCTCCAGGGCGACGCGCCGCTGACGCCGCCGTGGTTCGTCTCGGCCCTCGTCGAGGCGATGGCGGCCCATCCCGACTGGAAGGTCGCGACCCCGGTGCTGCGCTGCGACGCCGCCGCCCTCGCGGGCTTCCTCGACGACCGCCGCGACGGCCGCGTCGGCGCCACCACGGCGGTCTTCGATCGCGGCGGGCGGGCGCTCTACTTCTCCAAGGAGGTGATCCCCTACACCGGCCGCCCGCTCGGGCCGGAGGAGGAGATCCCGGTCTTCCACCACGTCGGCGTCTACGCCTACCGCCAATCGGCGCTGGCCGGCTATCCCGACTGGCCCGTCGGCCCGCTCGAGACCTGGGAGGGGCTCGAGCAGCTCCGCTTCATGGAGAACGGCGCGGACGTCCACTGCGTCGAGGTCGCGGCGCAAGGCCGGGCGTTCTGGGAGCTCAACAACCCGACCGACGTGCCGCGGATCGAGGCGATCCTCCGCGAGCTCGGCGCGCCCTGAGCGGTCCGTCGCCGGTCCAAGGCGGCACCAGTGTTAAGCCATGGTCCATTTGCTATTTGGTCGACCAGCGATAAAATGCTAGCGCACCGCGGCGAGGAACCTTCGCCCATCGGCGCGCGTTGACAAGGGTTCCGAGTTTTACGGGGGAGAGTCAGGTTTTGACGAAGACGAAGGTCACGAAGGCGGTACTGCCCGTCGCCGGTTTCGGCACGCGGTTCCTGCCGGCCACCAAATCGGTTCCCAAGGAGATCATGCCGCTCGTCGACCGGCCGCTGGTCCAGTACGCCATCGACGAGGCCCGTGCCGCCGGCATCAAGGAGTTCATCTTCGTCACCTCGCGCGGCAAGAGCGCGCTCGAGGACTACTTCGACAGCGCGCCCGAGCTCGAGCAGGCGCTCATCGACGGCAACAAGACAGCACTTCTCGAGCTCCTCCGCGCGACGAACATGCCCTCGGGCAACGTCGCCTACATCCGTCAGCAGGAGCGCCGCGGCCTCGGCCACGCCGTCTGGTGCGCGCGCAACCTCATCGGCGACGAGCCCTTCGCGGTGATGCTGCCCGACGACGTGATCGACGCCGAGACCCCCTGCCTCCAGCAGATGGTCGAGGCCTACGCCGAGATCGGTGGCGGCAACATGGTCGCGACGATGGAGGTGCCGCACGAGAACGTCTCGTCCTACGGCATCCTCGACGTCGACGATTCGATCGGCGCGACGATGCCGGTGCGCGGCATGGTCGAGAAGCCGAAGCCTGACGTGGCGCCCTCGAACATGGCGGTGATCGGCCGCTACATCCTGTCGCCGAACGTGCTGCGGAACCTCGACAGCGTCGAGGCCGGGGCCGGCGGCGAGATCCAGCTCACCGACGCCATCGCCCGCGAGATCGAGGCGACAGGCGACGTCTACGGCTTCCGTTTCAAGGGGCGGCGCTTCGACTGCGGCTCGAAGTCGGGCTATCTCCAGGCGACGGTCGCTTTCGGGCTCGCCCGGCCGGACCTCCGCGACGAGTTCCTCGACTTCCTGAGGACCGTCACGGAGAATGAATTCCGCCGGCCCGAGAAGGTCGCCGCCCGGGCCTAGGCGGACGCTTCAGGCGGCCTGCTCGGCCTTTCCGTCCGTCAGGATGGCGTAGAGGGCCGACGGATCGAAGGTCGAGCGCAGCTTGGCGCACACCGCCTCGCTGCGCAGCGTCCGCGAGACGCGGGCGAGCGCCTTGAGGTGGTCGGCCCCGGCCGCCTCCGGGGCGAACAGCGCGAAGACGAGATCGACCGGCTGCCGGTCGATCGCCTCGAAGTCCACCGGCTTGTCGAGTCGCACGAAGAGGCCGATCACCCGGTCGACGCCGCCGAAGCGGGCGTGGGGGATCGCGACGCCGCGCCCGACGCCGGTCGGGCCGAGCGCCTCGCGCTCCATCAGCGCCTTGTAGACGGTCGCCGAGGGCAGCGCGTAGACCGCCTCGGCCATGTCGGCGAGATCCTGGAGGAGGCGCTTCTTGCTCGTCGCCTTTAAGGGCGCGCGGACAGCGTCCACGCCGATTATTTCTGACAGCTCCATGAGCAGGCATCCCCTCCGAAGCGGCGGCTTCAGTGCGTGTTCCGCGGATCGATCCAGCCGATGTTGCCGTCATCGCGCCGGTAGACGACGTTGACCCCGCCGTGGGCCTCGTTCCGGAAGACGAGGAGCGGCGCGCCCGCCAGCTCCATCTGCATGACCGCCTCCCCCACCGAGAGCCCGGGCACGCGCGTCTCCATCTCGGCGACGATCACCGGCTGGAGCGAGTCGGGTTCCACGCCGTCCACCTCGTCGTCGTCGCCGCCCGCGATGATGTAGGACGACGCCCCGATCCCCTCGATCGGCGACGTGCGGTCCTTGTGGTGGTCCTTCAACCGGCGCTTGTAACGGCGGAGCTGCTTCTCCATCCGCTCGACCGAGCCCTCGAAGGAGGCGTAGATCTCGTCCGCCTTGGCCTTGGCCTGCACGGTCAGCCCGGTCGGGAGGTGGACCGAGGTGTCGGCGCAGAACTCGTGGCGGTCGCGCCAGAAGGTCACGACCGCTTCCACGGGCCGGTCGAAATACTTTCCGACGGCCTCGTTGAGACGGGTCTCGACGTGGCCGCGCAGGGCCTCGCCGATGTCCAACTGCTTGCCGCTCACCTGGATGCGCATTCGTCACCCCGCTTTCTTGACTTCGGAATGCCAAGGCTCCGCCGTGACGGCGGACCCTATGGACGGGTCGGATTCGCTTGTCAATCGACGCCCCGCCCCGAGCTCGGTCACATCCTCCTCCTCAATCCCGGCCGCGTGCCACGATCCGGCGGCGACGCTCCATGGACGACGGGATGCCCATGCCCTCACGGTATTTCGCAACCGTCCTGCGCGCAATACCGATCCCTTCTCCGACGAGGAGCGTGACGAGGCGGTCGTCCGACAGCGGCCGCCCCGGCGGCTCGTGGCCGATCAGGGCGCGGATGCGCTCCTGGACCGCCGCCGAGGAGAAGGCCTCGCCCCCCGAAACCGCCTGGATCGCCGAGGTGAAGAAGTAGTGGAAGGCGAAGAGCCCCCGCCCGCAGGCGAGGTGCTTGCCCGCCGTCACCCGGCTCACCGTCGACTCGTGGAGCCCGAGGCGCTCGGCCACCGCCCGCTGGGTGAGCGGCCGGAGCCCGGCGACGCCGGCCTCGAAGAAGCGCTCCTGTCGGGCGACGATCTCGGTCGCGACCCTGAGGATCGTCCGCGCCCGCTGCTCGAGGCTGCGGACGAGCCAGTTCGCGCTGGCGCTGCACTCCGAGACGAAGGCGCGCGCCGTCGCGTCGCGGCCGAGCTCGACGGCGTAGACGTTGTCGACGAGCACCCGCGGCAGCGTCTCGGTGTTGAGCTCGACCGTCCACGCCCCGTCGGGGCCGCGGCGGACGTGCACGTCCGGCAGCGCGAGCTCGACGCGCGCCTCGCCGAAGGCGAGGCCCGGCTTCGGGTCGAGGGCGCGGATCTCGGCGAGCATGTCGTCGATGTCCTCGTCGTCGACCCCGCAGACCGCCATCAGCTCCGCCCGCGCCCCGCGCGCGGCGAGGGCGAGGTTGTCGAGGAACGCCGCCATCGCCGGGTCGAGGCGGTCGCGCTCGCGGAGCTGCAACGCCAGGCACTCGCGGAGCGAGCGGGCGCCGACTCCCGTCGGGGTGCACGCCTGGACGAGCGCGAGCCCCGCGGCGAGCGCCCGCGCCGCGATGCCGTGGCGCTGGCCGACCTCGGCGAGCGGCACGCGGAGGTAGCCGTCGTCCTCGAGCTCGTCGGCGAGGACGAGCGCCGCGGCGGTCGCCTCGGACCGCGCCCGCATCGCGCCGATCTGCGCGTGGAGGTGCTCGTGGAGCGACAGGGGCGCCGCCACCGATTCGAGGACGCTCCCCTCCACCGCCCCGCGCGTGCGCGCCGCCGGCACCCCGCCGCCCGAGGACGGGGCGGGCGGCGCGAGCTCGAGGAGCGGGTTGCGCTCGATCTCGGCGGCGACGAAGGCCGTGAGCTCGTGGTGGGACATCTGCAGGAGCTTGATCGCCTGCTGGAGCTGCGGCGTCATCACCAGCGTCTGCTGCTGGCGAATCTCGATCCGCGGCGCGAGGGCCATCAGCCGGCCGTCCCGCGCCGGGCCGCGTCAGATCCGGAAGCTCTCGCCGAGGTAGACCCGCCGCACATTGTCGTCCCGAACCACTTCGTCGGGCGTCCCGGTCATCAGGACCGCCCCGTCGTGCAGGATATAGGCCCGGTCGACGATTTCCAGCGTCTCGCGGACGTTGTGATCGGTGATGAGCACCCCGATGCCCCTGTCCTTGAGGTGGCGGACGAGGCTGCGGATGTCGGCGACCGCGAGCGGGTCGACGCCGGCGAAGGGCTCGTCGAGGAGCACGTACTTCGGCTGCGCCGCGAGGCAGCGCGCGATCTCGACCCGCCGCCGCTCGCCGCCCGAGAGCGAGATCGCCGGCGCCCGGCGCAGGTGGGTGATCGAGAACTCGCCGAGGAGCTCGTCGAGCATCTCGTTGCGCTTCTCCGCGTCGCGCACGGTGATCTCGAGGATCGCGCGGATGTTGTTCGCGACCGTCATGCCGCGGAACACCGAGGCCTCCTGCGGCAGGTAGCCGATCCCCATCTTCGCCCGCCGGTACATCGGCAGCCAGGTCACGTCCTGACCGTCGACCATGATCGTGCCGCG
>CAZEGY010000134.1:0-8395 GCA_964511815.1 uncultured Rhodovulum sp. | reverse complement strand
TTGTGCGAGGCCGAGATCATCACCCCGAGATCGGCGCGCATCGAGCGGGCGAGCATCCCGACCGCGGGCGTCGGCACCGGGCCGACGAGGAAGACGTCCATGCCGACCGAGGTGAAGCCGGCGGTGAGCGCGGTCTCCAGCATGTAGCCCGAGCGGCGGGTGTCCTTGCCGATCAGCACGCGGTGGGCGTGGTCGCCGTTGCGGAAGTAGCGCCCGGCCGCCTGGCCGAGGCGGAGCGCGGTCTCCGCGGTCATCGGCGCGTCGTTGGCGCGGCCTCGGACGCCGTCGGTGCCGAAGAGCTTTCTCGTCATTCCTATTCCTCGTCCCGGTTGAGGGCGCTCCACAGGGCGACGGCCTGCCGGGTCTCTCCCACGTCGTGCACGCGTAGCACCTGCGCGCCCTGGCGCAAAGCTTCGAGCGCGACCGCGAGCGAGCCGGGGGCGCGGTCGCCGGCGAGCGGGACGTCGGCGATCGTGCCGATGAAACGCTTGCGCGAGGCGCCGAAGAGGACGGCGCAGCCGAGGCCGTGGAAGGCGGCGAGGCCACGGACGAGGGCGAGGTTGTGGGCGACGGTCTTGCCGAAGCCGAGGCCGGGGTCGACGAGGATGCGGCTTCGCGGGATGCCGGCGGCCTCGGCGGCGGCGACGCGGGCCTCGAGCATGTCGAGGACGTCGAGGAGGACGTCGTCGTAGGCCGGGGCGTCCTGCATGGTCCTGGGGTCGCCGAGCGCGTGCATCAGGCAGACCGGCACGCCGCGGTCGGCGGCGAGGGCGAGGCTTTGCGGGTCGTGGCGGAGGGCGGAGACGTCGTTGAAGAGGTCGGCGCCGGCGTCGAGGGCCGCCGCCGCGACGGCGGCGTTGCGGGTGTCGATCGAGATCGGCAGCGCGAAGCCTTCGGCGCGCAGGGCGGCGATGACGGGCACGGTGCGGGCGATCTCGTCGGCGAGGGGCACGGGGTCCGCGCCCGGCCGCGTCGACTCGCCGCCGATGTCGAGGATGTCGGCGCCGGCCGCGGCCATCGCCCGGGCGGCGGCGAGGGCGGCCGGGAGCGTCGCGTGGAGGCCGCCGTCGGAGAAGCTGTCGGGGGTGACGTTGAGGATGCCCATGATCCGCGGCCGGTCGAGGGCGAGGCCGGCGACGGGGGCGCGCGGCGCGGTCAGGGGCGCGAGTGCCCCGGGAGCCACGTCGGCCACGGCGACGAGGCGCGGCGCGGCGCCGCGGCGGTGCAGGGCGACGCGGTCGAACCACAGCGGGCCGCCGGCGAGGGGGAGCGCCGTCTCCGGGCGCGGCCGGCCGCTCCCGGGGATCGGCCGGTAGCGGGCGGTCATGCCGGCTCCGTGGCTCCGAGGACGTCGGCGACGAGGGCGGGGAGCGCGGCGAAGTCGGAGAAGGTCGCGGCGTGGGGCAGCATCTCGACCGGCGCGTGGCGGTAGCCCTCGGTGAAGAGCAGGAACGGCGCGCCGGCGGCGGCGGCGGTGGCGGCGTCGGTCTCGCTGTCGCCGACGTAGACGACGGGCCCGGGCGCGAGCTGGCCGGCGGCGTGGGCGACCATGCGCGGGTCGGGCTTGAGGACGCCGGGCAGGCTGTCGCCGCCGGTGAAGCCGGTGACAGGCGGCATCAGGGCGCGGCCGCGGAGGATGGCGAGGGCCGGGTCGTTGGGCTTCTGGGTGCAGACCGCGAGGCCGTGGCCGGCGGCGGCGAGGGCGGCGAGGGCCTGGGGCACGCCGGGATAGGGCTCGGTGCCGGTCAGCGGGTCGCCGGCGTAGATGTCGCGGAAGCGGGCGAGGTGGGGGGTGACGTCGTCGCCGGGGATGCCGCCGGTGTGGCCGAGCAGGCGCTCGACGAGGACGCGGACGCCGTGGCCGACGAAGCCGGTGACGGTGGCGACGTCGACCGGGGCGCGGCCGAGCGCGACGAGGAGCGCGTTGCCGGCGGCGGCGAGGGTCGGGGTCGAGTGGACGAGCGTGCCGTCGAGGTCGAAGATGATGCGGGCCATCCCCGGCGTTTCGCCCGGCACGGCCGGTCCGTCAAGCGGTCATGCGGCCTTCCACTTGATCGAGCAGCCGATCGCCTGCACCGGCTCGCGCGGGCCTTCGCCGGTCTGGGCGACCTGGCGCATCGCCTCGACGAGCTCGCGGCGGTTGCCGGGCTTCGGGTCGCGGCCCGAGTCGTCGAGGCGGCCGCGGTACTGGAGGCCGAGGGCGGCGTCGAAGCCGTAGAAGTCGGGGGTGCAGGCGGCGTCGTAGGCGCGGGCGACGCTCTGGCTGACGTCGTGGAGGTAGGGGAAGGACAGATGGTGGGCGCGGGCGAAGGCGCCCATCTCGGTGAAGCCGTCGCCCGGGGAGAGCACCGGGTCGTTCGAGCAGATGCCGGCGGTGCCGTAGCCGAGGTCGTGGAGGGCGCGGAAGTCGCGGACGAGCTTGTCGATGATCGCGCGCACGTAGGGGCAGTGGTTGCACATGAAGACGAGGACGAGGCCCTTCGGGCCGCGCAGGGTGTCGCGGCTCCAGACCTTGCCGTGGGTGTCGGGCAGCTGGAAGTCCGGAGCCTTCCAGCCGAAGTTGACGACGGGAGGCGAGACGGCGCTCATCGGCTCCTCCTTCAGGCGAGGGTTGCGAGATCCGCGGGGGCGGCCACGGTCAGGACCGGGACCCCTGCGGCCGGAACGTCGCCGGGGCCGGCGGCCGCGGCGGCGAAGGTGCGGGCGTCGAGCTCCTCGGCGAGCCAGGCGGCGAGGGCGAGGGGGTCGCTCGCGGCGGGCGCCGGACGGGCGCGGGCGGCGGTCGCCATGTGCGCCGGCGCCCAGACCGAGAGGCGGCCGGTCTTCAGCGCCCAGTCGAGCTCGGTGCGGGTCGCGGCGACGCCGAAGCGGTCGTCGCCGGCGGTGAACGCCCAGGCGGCCTGGTCGATGGCGAGGAGGCCGATGCGGCGGGCGGCCTCGCCGGCCGGCGCCGGGGCGGCCGCCGCGGGCGCGACGCAGACGACGACGGGGCGGCCGAGGGCGGCGATGGCGTCGCGCCAGGCGCTGGCGGTTTCGGTGGCGGTTTCGGTGGCGGGGAGGAAGAGGACGAGCGGTCGCGCCGCGGCGGCGGGTGCCGGGGCGGCGTCGGCGGGGCGGAGGCGCGGGGTCGCCGCGGGGACGCGCGAACGGGCGATCTCGACGCCGAGGGCGCCGGGGATGCGGTCGAGCTTCTCGATGCGGACGAAGACGCGGACGGCGCGGGGGTCGGCGAGGCAGCGCGCGGCGACGCGCTCGGCGAGGGTCTCGAGCAGGTTCACCCGCTCGGCGGCGAGCTCGGCCTCGATCGCCTCGGTGATGGTGTCGTAGGAGATGACCTTGTCGACGTCGTCGTCCTCGGCCGCGGTGTGGTGGGAGACCTCGAGCACGACGTTGAAGCGGATGCGCTGGTCGACGCCGCGCTCGCTGCGGAAGGCGCCGATCTCGACCTCGCGGGTGTAGTCGCGGACGGAGATGCGGTCGAGCGCCGGGCCGACGTGGGTCGCCGAGGCCCGCGCGTGCGGGAGCTCGAAGGCGATGGCGGTCTCGTCCATGTCTCACCCCGCTCTTCCCCTGAGTTCGTGATAGCGCCGCGGGACCGCCGGTTCAAGGGAAGGGGTCGTGCCGCCGGCGCCGGTCGGTGCGCGGGCTGATGGTGAGGGAGCCTCCGGCGGGAGTATTTCGGGCCAGGAAGAAGGAGGAAGGTGGCGGCCGTTTACCGCCGGCTAAGGTTGACTCGATTCGGGCGGGAGCGGAAGGCGGTCGCTTAACCCTTCGAAAAGCGCCGCGGGGCAGCCTTTCCCGCGGCATGACGTGAGGGAAGAGCGATGCGCTGGAGCGCCTTGGTGGTGGTGGCGGGCATTCTCGTGTCGGGAGCGGCCGCGGGCGCGGGCGACGCGGGACCGGGGCGGGTCCCCGAGCGGCTGGGGCGGCCGATCTCGGTCGACCGCCCGGACCAGGCGCTGTTCGACGAGGCGGTGCGCCTCTACTCCAACGCCGCCCGGCGCGCCCACGGGCGGGCGCCGCTCAGGGCCGACATCGGCCTGTCGCGCGCCGCCTCGGGCCATGCGGCCAACATGGCGCGGCTCCGGACCCACAGCCACGAGCTGCCGGTCAGGGGACAGGCGAAGCTGTCGCAGCGGCTGCACCGCCAGTCGACGGGCTTCCGCATGGCGGCGGAGAACATCGCGATGGACAAGGTCTACCGCCTGCTCGGGCGACCGATCTCGGTGAAGAGCGACGGCTGCCGCTTCACCTACGGCGACACCGGGCAGCCGGTGCCGATCCACAGCTATGCCAGCCTCGCCGAGCAGGTGGTCGCCCGGTGGTTGAAGTCGCCGAAGCACCGGGCGTCGCTCCTGTCCTCGAGCTACCGGCGGATCGGGGCGGGCATCGGCGTCGACCCGAAGGGCGCGGCCTGCGGCGACGTCTACCTCGTGCAGGACTTCGCCGACTGAAGGCTCAGCCGTCGCCGTGGCCGCGGCCGGCGAGCCAGGGGAGGACGGCGGAGAAGTCACGCCCCGTTCCGCCGTCGGCGACGAAGGCCTCGTAGAGCGCCGCGGCGTGGGCGCCGAGCGGGGTGGCGGCGTCGGCGGCGGTGGCGGCCTCCTGGGAGAGGCGGAGGTCCTTCAGCATCAGGTCGGCGGCGAAGCCCGGGCGGTAGTCGTTGTCGGACGGCGACGTCGGGCCGACGCCCGGCACCGGGCAGTAGGTCGTCACCGACCAGCAGGATCCCGACGAGGTGGAGACGACGTCGTAGAGCGCCTGGGCGTCGAGGCCGAGCTTGGCGGCGAGGGCGAAGGCCTCGCTGACCCCGAGCATCGAGACGCCGAGGATCATGTTGTTGCAGATCTTCGCCGCCTGCCCGGCGCCGGCCGGGCCGCAGAGGACGGCGCGGGAGCCCATGACCTCGAGCAGCGGGCGCACGGTCGCGAAGGCGTCGGCCGGGCCGCCGGCCATGAAGGTGAGGGTGCCGGCGGCGGCGCCGACGGTGCCGCCGGAGACCGGGGCGTCGATGGCGGCGAGACCGGCGGCGGAGGCCTCGGCGGCGACGGCGCGGGCGCTGGCGACGTCGACGGTCGAGCAGTCGACGAGGACGCTGCCCGGGGCGGCGGCGGGGACGATCTCGGCGTAGACGGCGCGGAGGATGGCGCCGTTCGGGAGCATGGTGACGACGACCTCGCGCCCGGCCGCGGCCGCGGCGGCGGAGGCGGCGGGCGTGACCCCCGCGGGCATCGGCGCGGTGACGTCGAAGCCGGTGACCGCGTGGCCGGCCCTGGCGAGGTTCGCCGCCATCGGCGCGCCCATGTTGCCGAGGCCGATGAAGCCGATCTCCATGTCGTTCCCTCCCCTTCTCCTCGTCAGTCGAGGACGAGCTCGCGGTCGAGGGGGGCGAGCATCCTCGCCACCTCCTCGGGCCGCAGGCTGTCCATGTCGTCGCGCCAGCGCGGCGTGCGGTCCTTGTCGATGACCGCGGCGCGGACGCCTTCGAGGAACTCGCCGTCGGAGCAGGCGCGGGCGGTGAAGCGATACTCGCGGACGAGGGCCTTTGCGACGCCGGGCTCGCGGCGGGCGGCGCGAACGAGCTCGAGCGTGCAGGCCATCGACAGCGGGCAGAAGCCGCGGAGCTTCTTGAGGATGCCGTGGCCCCAGTCGGTGGTCTCGAGGCGGGCGGCGATGGCGGCGAGGTCGGCGCCGGCGAAGGCGTCGTCGATCGCGTCGGCGTCGGCGGCGAGCGCGGCCGCGGGCGCGGGGTCGGCGAAGGCGGCGATCGCCTCGTCGGGGTCGCTGCCGTCGAGGAGCGCCGAGACGACGCCGGGCCAGCGGTCCTCGGGGACGAAGCTGTCGGCGAAGCCGGCGCGGATGGCGTCGCCCGCGCCCATGCGGTGGCCGGTGAGGCCGAGGTATTCGCCGAGCCGGCCCGGAGCGGCGGCGAGGAGCGCCGAGCCGCCGATGTCGGGGACGAGGCCGATCGCGCACTCGGGCATCGCCACCTGGGTGGTGGTGCCGACGACGCGGTGGCTGGCGTGGCCGCCGACGCCGACGCCGCCGCCCATGACGAAGCCCTGCATCAGCGCGACGCAGGGCTTGGGGTAGCGGGCGAGGCGGGCGTTCATCCGGTACTCGTCGGCCCAGAACGCCGCGCCGGTGGCGAAGTCGCCGCGGCGGCCGCTGGCGTAGACCTCGGCGATGTCGCCGCCGGCGCAGAAGGCGCGCGGACCCTCGCCGTCGACGAGGACGAGCGCGACGGAGTCGTCGCCCTCCCACCCGGCGAGGGTCGCGCCGATCTCGCGGACCATGGCGTGGGTGAGCGCGTTCAGCGCCTGCGGCCGGGCGAGGGTGATGCGGCCGATGCGGCCTTCGGTGCGGACGTGGAGGTCGGTCATGCGGTCTCCGCGAGTAGGGCGCGGGCGACGATCACCCGCATGATCTCGTTGGTGCCTTCGAGGATCTGGTGGACGCGGAGGTCGCGGACGATCTTCTCGATGCCGTAGTCGGCGAGGTAGCCGTAGCCGCCGAGGAGCTGGAGGGCGTCGTTCGCCACCGCGAAGGCGGTGTCGGTGACGAGGCGCTTGGCCATCGCGCAGTGCTTGGTGGCGTCGGGGGCCTTCCGGTCGAGCTTCCATGCGGCCTGATGGAGGAAGACGCGCGCCGCCTGGAGCTCGGTCTCCATGTCGGCGAGGCGGAACTGGAGGGCCTGGAAGTCGGCGAGGGGGCGGCCGAAGGCGTGGCGCTCGCGGGTGTAGGCGAGGGCCGTGGAGAGGGCGGACTGGGCGCCGCCGAGGGCGGCGGCGGCGATGTTGAGGCGGCCGCCGTCGAGGCCAGCCATGGCGTAGCGGAAGCCCTCGCCCTCGCTGCCGAGGAGGTTGTCGGCGGGGACGGTGCAGGCGTCGAGCTGGACCTGGGCGGTGGGCTGGGCCCTCCAGCCCATCTTCTTCTCCGGCGCGCCGAAGGAGAGGCCGGGGGTGCCGGCGGGGACGAGGAAGGCGGAGATGCCGTTCGGGCCGTCGCCGCCGGTGCGGGCCATGACGAGGTAGAGGTCGGCGAAGCCGCCGCCGGAGATGAAGGCCTTGGTGCCGTCGAGGGTCCAGCCCCCGGCGCCGCGGGTGGCGCGGGTGCGCAGCGCGGCGGCGTCGGAGCCCGAGCCGGGCTCGGTCAGGCAGTAGGCGCCGATGCGGGTGAACTCGGTCACCCCGGGGAGATGGCGCTCGCGGGCGGCATCGGTGCCCCAGCTCGCGAGCATCCAGGCGACCATGTTGTGGATGGAGACGAAGGCGGAGACGGCCGGGCAGGCCTCGGCGAGGGCCTCGAAGACGAGGACGGCGTCGAGGCGGGTGAGGCCGGCGCCGCCCCTGTCCTCGGGGACGTACATGGCGGCGAGCCCGAGGGCGCCCGCCTCGGCGAGGACGTCGCGGGGAATGGTGCCGGCGGCCTCCCAGGCGAGGGCGTGGGGAGCGATGCGGTCGCGGCCGAAGTCGCGGGCCATGTCGCGGATCGCGACCTGCTCGTCGGAGAGGGCGAAGTCCATCACGCTTCCCAGGGGTCGAAGAGGCGGACGCCGGTGCCGTCGAAGTCGCGGGTGTTGCGGGTCCAGAGGGTGAGGTCGTGGACGAGGGCGGTGGCGGCGATCAGGCCGTCGGCCATGGCAAGCGGCCGCCCTGCGGCCTGGCGACGAGCTCGGATGGCGGCCCACACCTTGCCGACCTCCTCCGACACGGGATAGATCCTGTGGCCGAGCGTGCGGCGCATCCTGTCGTAGTTGTCGAGTATCGCGGCCTTGCGCGGTCCGTCCTGAAGGCGGGAGACGCCAAAAAGCAGCTCTGCGAGGACAATGACGCTGAGGCACGTCTCGCGCCGGTGCTCCCGGAGAGCCGCGCGGACGCGCGGCTCTCCGTTGGTGCGCTGCACCTCGGACACCACGTTGGTGTCGAGCAGGATCATTCGAGATCGACCTCGCGGCCCGGCGAGCGATCTCGCTCGAACTCGATTCCCTCGAGCGAGGGCCCGTTCAGAAGGAAGTCCGCGATGGTGAGATCGTTTGCCCCCATCAGGCGGTCGTATTCGACTTCGGACATCACCACCACGGTCTCGCCTCTGCGGCGCACGCGCTGGGGACCCTCCGTAAGGGCCTTGGTGATCAGCTCGGAGAACTTGTTCTTCGCGGTCGCGACCTGCCACATGGGACGCCTCCGTCTTGGCTAGATTGTCTAGACAATATGGCCATCGGCCCCGCGCGTTCAAGCGCGGGGCGCGCGCGCGGGGGGAGGGTTCACTCCATCGTCGGGATCGAGAAGGCGGCGCCCTCCTTGGTGCCCGAGGGCCAGCGGGCGGTGACGGTCTTGGTGCGGGTGTAGAAGCGGAAGGCGTCGGGGCCGTGCTGGTTGAGGTCGCCGAAGCC
>CAZEGY010000133.1:0-8409 GCA_964511815.1 uncultured Rhodovulum sp. | reverse complement strand
CTTCGCGAGCCACGCCTACCCGGACTTCCACCTGCTGATGCCGCTCTATGCCTGCCGGCGCTGGAACGGCACCCCGGCGGCCCGCGAGCACACCGCGCTCAAATGGGTCGGCGTCCGTGACCTTTCGAAGTATCCGATGCTACCGGCGGACAAGCCCCTCCTCGCCGTCCTGCGCGACTGGCTGTGAGGCGTACGCCATACGAAGGTATTGACCGGGCCCGCAAGATTCCTGCGTGACGCACGGGATCCGAGGCAGTAACGTTTACGTTCGGTCAACGAGTCTGCGCGAACTTCGGGATGCAGGCCATCGGATAGGGCGGAAAACGAATGTACCAGACCGTGCAGGTTTCCAGCTGCGTCTCGGTTCAGGGCTTCCTCGTGGAGCATCTCCCGAACGGCGAGGCCATCGTCAGCGACGGCCTCAAGACCTATCGCGGACGCCCGATCGCGCCGCTCCCCGACGTCCGGAACCCGCTTCGCGTGGTCCCGAGCCCCGAAGAGACCTGAGTCACACCCAGCCGCCGAGCTCGCGTCCGACGATCGCCACCATCATCGCGATGTGCGCGGGATCGGCGTTGAGGCAGGGGATGTAGGTGAACGCCTCTCCCCCGGCGTGCATGAAGCTCTCGCGAATCTCGCCCTCGATCTCCTCGAGCGTCTCGACGCAGTCGGCGGAGAACGCCGGCGCGATCACCGCGATGTGGCGTTGCCCGGCCCGCGCCCGCCGCGCGACCTCCTCGACGGTGTAGGGCTTCAGCCACTCCTCCGGCCCGAACCTCGACTGGAAGGCGACGACGACCTCGTCCTCGCCCCGGCCGAGTCGCGCCCGGAGCGCCCGCGTCGTCGCGTGGCACTGGGCGCCGTAGGGGTCGCCCTCGGTCACGTAGCGCTCGGGCATCCCGTGGTAGCTCGTCACCAGCACGTCCGGCCGCCGGTCGAGCCCGGCGTAGGCCGCCTCCACCGACTGCGCCAGCGCCTCGACGTAGAGCGGATCGTCGAAGTAGGCCGGCACCGTGCGCACCGCCGGCTGGCGACGCAGCGCCATCAACGCCCGGAAGGCTTCGTCGTTCGCCGTCCCCGTCGTCGCGGCGGAGTACTGCGGATAGAGCGGGAAGAAGAGGATGCGGTCGCAGCCCGCCGCCACCAGCCGCCCGACCACGTCGCGCGTCGACGGGTTGCCGTAGCGCATGGCGAAGTCGACGACGACCCGCTCGCCGTACCGCCCGGCGAGCGCCGCCGCCACCCCCGCCGCCTGATCGCGGGTGATGGTCAGGAGCGGGCTCTCGTTCCGCTCGGTGTTCCAGATCTTGCGGTAGTTCGCGCCCGAGCTGAACGGCCGCTTGCTGAGCACCACCCCCTGGAGGATCGGCTGCCACTTCCACGCCGGATAGTCGATCACCCGCTTGTCCGACAGGAACTCGCTCAGGTAGCGGCGCATCGACCAGTAGTCGGTGGCGTCGGGCGTCCCGAGGTTGGCGAGGATCACCCCGACCCGCCCGGGGGCCACGTCCGTCCCGCGCCCCTCGTGCCCCGAAGCCGGCTCGCGGAGGTCCTTCATCGTCGCGTCTCCCTGGTCATCGCGCCCGTCCCGCCCGGCGCCCGCTCGCCCGCGCTCCGCTCCTCGGCGCCGAGCGCGTCGGCGAGGCGGGTGGCGGCCGAGCCCGGACGGAGGGGCTTCGGCTGGTCCCCGGCCGGCGCCCAGCCGGTGAGGAAGATCACCTCGAACGTCGCCGGCACCCGTCCGTTCCCGAGCCCGAAGCGGGCGGCGTAGCGCGCGATCGCCTCCGAGAGCAGCGCCCGCGGCATCGGCCGCCGCACCCGGTCGCGCATGACGTTGGTCTCGCCCATCGCCCGCAGGTCGCGCATCAGCGCGACCGGCGTCGCGTAGGTCACGTCGTAGCGGAGGCCGTCGGCGACCGGCATCGCGAGGCCGGCGCGCTGGAGGAGGCCGCCGAGGTCGCGGATCTCGCCCATCGGCGCCACCCGCGGGCTGAGGCCGCCGGTCGTCGCCACCTCGGCGTCGGCGAGCGCCCGGCGGAGCTCGTGGAGCGTCTCGCCGCCGAAGAGCGCCGCGATCATGAGCCCGTCGGGGCGGAGCGCCCGCCGCGCCTGCACGAGCTGGCCGACGGGATCGTTCGCCCAGTGCAACCCGAGGCCGTGGACGACGAGATCGTGCGCCCCCTCCTCGAGGTCGAGCACCTCGGCATCGGCGACCGACCGCGCCCCGGCGACCCCCTCGCGCGCCAGCACCCCGGCCCAGAGCGCGGCGCGCGGACCGACGACGGCAGGGGCGCGAAAGCTCCGGTTAACCTCTTTCAGCCTTTCTGCGACCTCGGCGGCCACCGCCTCGTGGAGGAAGTCGGCACCGCCGATGCGCGCGGCCCGCGCCCGCCGGCGGGCGAGCAGGTCGACGTCGAAGAGGGCGGGCGGGGTCGGCATGACAGGCTCCTTACCCGCGCAACATAGGCAAGGGCGAGGGCAATTCCCATGCGTCACACCCTGACCGGCCTCGCCCGTCGCGTGATCGAGACCGTCTACCCGCCGCGCTGCCTCGCCTGCACCGCGGCGACCGACACCGCCCGCGCCCTCTGCCCGGCGTGCTGGGCCGACACCCACTTCATCGCCGGCACCACCTGCCGCGCCTGCGGGGTGCCGCTCCTCGGCGCCCCCGGACCCACGCCCGGACCCACGCCCGGACCCGAGCCCGGGCCCGAGGACCTCTGCGAGAGCTGCACCCGCCACCCGCCGTCCTGGGACCGTGGCGCCGCGGCGATGCTCTACGCCGGCGCCGGCCGCCGCATGGTGCTCGCCCTGAAGCACGGCGACCGCCTCGACATGGTGCGCCCGCTCGCGACGTGGATGGCCCGCGCCGGGCGCCCGCTCCTCGCCGACGCCGACCTCGTGGCGCCGGTGCCGCTGCACTGGCGCCGGCTCGCCGTGCGCCGCTACAACCAGGCCGCCGAGCTCGCCCGGCGCATCGGCCACGACACCGGCCGCGCCGTCGTCCCCGACCTCCTCACCCGCTCCCGCGCCACGCGCCCGCAGGCCGGCGGCCGCGACGCCCGCACCCGCAACCAGGCCGGCGCCTTCGCCGTCACCCCCCGCCACGCCGACCGCCTCGCCGGCCGGCGCGTCCTCCTCGTCGACGACGTGCTGACCACCGGCGCCACGCTCTCGGCCTCGGCCGACGCGCTCCGTGCCGGCGGCGCGGCGGGCGTCGACGTCCTCGCCCTCGCCCGCGTTGCCTTCGAGGATTCGCTCGGCCTATAGTGGCGCGACCCCCCCCCCGGATCCCCCCGGATCCCCCCGGACCCCGCGCGATGAAGCCCGTCACCATCTACACCTCGCCGACCTGCGGCTACTGCTTCGCCGCGCGGCGGCTGCTGTCGGCCAAGGGCGTCGCCTTCGAGGAGATCGACGTCTCCCGCGATCCCGCCCGCCGCGCCGAGATGGTCCAACGCGCCCACGGCCGGCGCACCGTCCCGCAGATCTTCATCGGCGGCGAGGGCGTCGGCGGCTTCGACGACATCGCCGCGCTCGACCGCGCCGGCAAGCTCGACCCCCTCCTCGCCGATGGCTGAGGGGACGGTCCGCGCCGCGCTCGTCCAGCTCCGCTCCGGCGACGACCCCGCCGCCAACCTCGCCGCGACCGAGGCGCTCGTCCGCGCCGCCGCCGCCGGGGGCGCCGCCCTCGTCCTCACCCCGGAGTGCACCAACATCGTCTCGGCGAGCCGCGCCCTCCAGGCCCGCGTCCTCGTCCCCGAGGGCGAGGATCCGACCCTCGCCCGCCTCGCCGCCGTCGCCGCCGAGCTCGGCGTCTGGCTCCTCGTCGGCTCGCTCTGCCTGAAGTCCGGCGACCCGGACGGGCGTTTCGTCAACCGCTCGTTCCTCCTCGGCCCGGACGGCGCCGTCCGCGCCCGCTACGACAAGATCCACATGTTCGACGTCGAGGTCGGCGGTGCCGAGAGCTACCGCGAGTCCGCCGCCTACCGCCCCGGCGACCGCGCCGTCGTCGCGGAGGCGGCCGGCCTCCGCCTCGGGATGACCGTCTGCTACGACCTGCGCTTCCCCCACCTCTACCGCGACCTCGCCAGGGCCGGCGCCGAGGTCATCGCCGTCCCCTCGGCCTTCACCGTGCCGACCGGCCGCGCCCACTGGCACGTCCTCCTCCGCGCCCGGGCGATCGAGACCGGCGCCTTCGTCCTCGCCCCCGCCCAGTCCGGCACCCACGCGGCGCGCGAGGGCCGCGTCCGCGAGACCTACGGCCACGGCCTCGCCGTCGCCCCGTGGGGCGAGGTCCTCGCCGACGCCGGCACCGAGACCGGCGTCACCTTCGTCGACATCGACCCCGCCGAGGCCGCCGCCGCCCGCCGCCGCATCCCGGCGCTCGCCCACGATCGCCCCTACGCCGCCCCGGCATGACCGAGACCCGGCGCGATCCGGTGGTCATCGCGCTCTTCAGCGAGATCGTCATGGTCGAGACGCTGGCCCGCAGCCGCCTCGCCCGCGTGTTGCCGAAGGGCATGGAGCTCTCGCACTTCATGGTCCTCAACCACTTCGCCCGCCTCGGCGGCGAGAAGACCCCGGCCCAGCTCGCCCGCGTCTTCCACGTCACCCGCGGCGCGATGTCGAACACCATCGGCCGCCTCGACGCCGCCGGCTACATCCACGTCCGCCCCGACTGGGAGGACGGCCGCCGCAAGTGGATCTCGCTCAGCCCCGCCGGCCAGGCCGCCCGCGACCGGGCGATCGCCGCGATCGCGCCGGTCTTCGACGACGTCGTCGCCGGCGTCGGCCTCGAGCGGATGCGCACCGCCCTCCCCGTCCTCCGCCGCCTCCGCGAGCTCCTCGACCCCGACTGAGCGCGACCCGCCCGTTCTTCTTGGCAGAAATACTCCCGCCGGAGGCTCCCGCACCCTCCCGCCCCCGCCGCGGCCCGCGACCTTGCGCCATCGGCGACCGCTGCCCTAGAACGGAGGGCAACAGGGAGAAGCTCCATGCGGCTCGGGCTCGACTACGGCGGCACCAAGATCGAGGGCGTCGTGCTCGACGACGCCGGCACCGAGCGCGCCCGCGCCCGCGTCCCGACCCCGCGCTTCGACTACGAGGGCGGCGTCCGCACCATCGTCGACCTCCTCGCCGAGCTCGAGGCCCGCGCCGGCGGCCGCATCGAGCGCGTCGGCATCGGCGTCCCGGGCTCGGTCGACCGCGCCACCGGGCGGATCAGCAAGGGCAACTCCACCTGGCTGAACGGCCGCGACCTCCGCGGCGACCTGACCGCGGCCCTCGACCGCCCGGTCCGCATCGCCAACGACGCCAACTGCTTCGCGCTCTCCGAGGCCGTCGACGGCGCCGGGGCGGGCGCGCCCGTCGTCTTCGGCGTCATCCTCGGCACCGGCGTCGGCGGCGGCATCGTCGTCGACGGCACCCTCGTCGAGGGCGTCAACGCCGTCGGCGGCGAGTGGGGCCACGTCCCCCTGCCGACCCCGGCCGACGACGAGCGCCCGGGGCCGGTCTGCTCCTGCGGCGTGCCCGGCCACTGCGAGGCCTGGCTCTCCGGCCCGAGCCTCGCCGCCGACTACGCCCGCCGTCGCGGCGTCGCGATCGGCGACGGCCCGGGCGCACCCGAGGTCATCGCCCGCGCCGACGCCGGCGAGGCCGACGCCGCCGAGACCCTGCGCCGCTACGAGGACCGCCTCGGGCGGGCGCTCGCGATGATCGTCAACATCCTCGACCCCGACGTCATCGTCCTCGGCGGCGGGCTCTCCAACGTCCGGCGCCTCTACGACAACGTCCCCGCGCTGATCCGGCCCCACGTCTTCGGCGACCGCTTCAACACCCGCCTCGTGCAGAACCGCCACGGCGACAGCTCCGGGGTCCGCGGCGCCGCCTGGCTCTGAGATATTCCCGGCGACGCCGCCCACCCCGAGCAGTCTCACGGGGCATGAACAGAGGGTTAACGCGCGAGGGACAATCCTGCAATATCAATGACTTGACCCAATGCTCGCGCGCGAGCAGGCACGCCTTCCGGCGCATCGGGGCGCCTCCCGGCGGTCTCTCCGGGTCCCGAGCGCCGGAACCACTCGCGGTCTCGGCGGTTGTCATGGAGCCATGTCCATACACCTCCCTCCTCCGCCGCCTCTCGCCGCCGCCGAGCGCCTGCGCCTCGCCGAGGCCGAAGTGGCGAACCTGCGCACCGTCGTCGCCCAGTTCCCCGGCCCGTCGCCGGCCCGCGATCTCGCCTGCCGCGAGCTCGCGGCGCGCGAGCGCTCGCTCTTCAACCGCCGGCTGGAACTCGCCGAGCTCCACCGCGCGCGGCGCAGCTACCGAGCCTCAGCCACGCGGTTCGCGTCCTGATTCCGTCCCCGACCCGCCCCGCGCTTCGGCCCCGTGGCCGAGCCGCGAGCGGATGCGCCGCACCAGCAGCCAGACGACGACGACGACCGGGATCGTCAGCGCCGCGAGCAGCACGCTCTCGCCGACGTGGAAGTGCTCGGCCACCGGGGCGAGGACGTGGGCGGCGAGGTTCAGCGCATAGTAGCTGATCGCCACCACCGACAGCCCCTCGACGGTCTCCTGCAAGCGGAGTTGCAGCGCCGCGCGGCGGTCCATCGCCCTCAGCACCTCGACGTTCTGCGCCTGGTTGGCGACGTCGACCCGCGTCCGCAGCAGGTCGGCGGCGCGCTCGGCGCGATCCGAGAGCTCCGACAGCCGCTCCTTGGCCGACCGGCACGTCCGCATCGCCGGGTCGAAGCGCCGCATCATGAACTCGGCGAAGAGCTGGCGCCCGCCGATGCGCTGCTCGCGCAGCACCTCGATCCGCTGGTTGACGATCGCCGCGTAGGCCCCCGCCGCACCGAAGCGGAACGCCGAGGCCGAGGCGATGCGCTCGATCTCGGCCGCCATGCGCAGGAGCCCGTCGAGGGTCTCGGCCTCCTCCCCGGCGCCCTCGGCCATCCGCCCGACGATCGCGCTCAGCTCGCGGTCGAGCCGTGCCGTCGACGTCGCCACCGCGCGCGCCACCGGCAGGGCGAGCAGCGCCGCGACGGTGTAGGTCTCGATCTCGAGCACCCGTTGCACGATCCGCCCGAGCCGCCGCTGCCCGATCCCCGGCCGCACCAGCACGGCGAAGCGGCTGTGGCCCTTCTCGTCGATGCGGAAATCGCCGGCGATCACCGCCTCGCCGTCGACCACCCGGCTGACCGCGAGGCTCTCGCGCACGAACCACCGCGAGAGATCGTGCTCGAGCACGCCGTCGAGCGCCTCCGGCGCGACGCTCTCGACCCGCACCAGGCACGAGAGCAGGAGCTTCCCCGGCGCCGCCGCCAGCCAGTCGGCGGGCAGCAGCGTCAGGAACGCCCCCGAGAACGGCACCTCGGCGACCCCGTCGACGAAGAGGGTGTAGGTGACGAACTCGGTGTGCAGCTCCCACTTCAGGAACCCGCGCCCGATCGGCCCCGAGTAGTGGTTCGCGCCCGGCGGCGGATGGGGGGCGCCGTAGCGGTCGAGCAGCGCGAGGAGATGCGCCCGGTCGCGCTCGCGGTCGCGGTCGACGGCGTTCTCCGGCGCCTTGATCGCGATGTGCAGCGCCCGGCACGGCGCGCTCAGCTCGGGAAACGGCCGGGCGTGGAGCTCGTTCGCGAGCGCGTAGCGGCCGGGATAGTCGTCGAGCGCGAGCTGCACCAAGGCGGCCTCCGGTCCTGCGGTTCGCCGGACCCTACACGCACTCGTCGCGCCCTTTCAACGGAGCGCCGGCGCCCGAAGGCGCCGGCGTGGCCGTCTGCGGCCGTCAGCCGAGCGCCTTCTGGAGGTTCTCGTCGATCTTCTCGAGGAAGCCGGTCGTCGTCAGCCACTTCTGGTCCGGCCCGACGAGGAGCGCGAGGTCCTTGGTCATGAACCCCGATTCGACGGTGTCGACGGTGACCTTCTCGAGCGTCTCGGCGAAGCGCAGGAGCTCGGCGTTGTCGTCGAGCTTGGCCCGGTGCTTGAGGCCGCCCGTCCACGCGTAGATCGAGGCGACCGAGTTCGTCGAGGTCTGCTCGCCCTTCTGGTGCTGGCGGTAGTGCCGCGTCACCGTGCCGTGCGCCGCCTCGGCCTCGACGGTCTTGCCGTCCGGGGTCATCAGCACGCTCGTCATCAGCCCGAGGGAGCCGAAGCCCTGCGCCACGGTGTCCGACTGCACGTCGCCGTCGTAGTTCTTGCACGCCCAGACGTAGCCGCCCGACCACTTCAGCGCGCTCGCCACCATGTCGTCGATCAGGCGGTGCTCGTAGGTGATGCCCGCCTTCTTGAAGTCCTCGGCGAACTCGGCGTCGAAGACCTCCTGGAACAGGTCCTTGAAGCGCCCGTCGTAGGCCTTGAGGATGGTGTTCTTGGTCGACAGGTAGACCGGCCAGCCGCGCATCAGGC
>CAZEGY010000132.1:0-8463 GCA_964511815.1 uncultured Rhodovulum sp. | reverse complement strand
GCATGACGCCCACCCTCCCCCGCTGGGCCGACCTCGTCCTCATTCCGCTCCTCAACCTCGCCCTCGCGATCCTCGTCGCCGGGCTCGTCGTGCTCTTCATCGGCGAGAACCCGGTGCGGGCGATGCGGCTCCTCGTCTCGGGGTCGCTCGGGTCGAGCTACGGCATCGGCTACACGCTCTACTACGCGACGACCTTCGTCTTCACCGGGCTCTCCGTCGCCGTCGCCTTCCACGCCGGCCTCTTCAACATCGGCGGCGAGGGCCAGGCGGCGCTCGGCGGCATCGGCGTCACCCTCGTCTGCCTCGCGCTGCCGTGGCCGCACTGGGCGATCGCGCTGCCCTTCGCCGTCCTCGGCGCCGGGGCGTTCGGCGCGGCCTGGGCCTACATCCCGGCATACCTGCAGGCGCGGCGCGGCAGCCACGTCGTCATCACCACGATCATGTTCAACTTCATCGCCTCGGCGCTCGTCGTCTACCTGCTCGTCAACGTGATGAAGGTGCCGGGCTCGATGGCGCCCGAGACCGCGAACTTCCCCGCGGGCACCTTCCTCCCGCTCGTCCACGAGATGCTCGCCCCCCTCGGCATCCGCATGTCGCGGACGCCGATGAACCTCTCGGCCTTCCTCGCGCTCATCGCCGCCCTCCTCACCTGGGTGCTGATCTGGCGGACCCGGCTCGGCTACGAGATGCGCGCCTTCGGCCATTCCGAGCAGGCCGCCGTCTATGCCGGGGTCGACCCCACGCGGATCACCGTCATCGCCATGCTGATCTCGGGCGCGATGGCGGCGATGATGGCGCTGAACGTCGTCATGGGCTTCCAGCACCGGCTCGTCCTCGACTACGTCGGCGGCGCCGGCTTCGTCGGGATCGCCGTGGCGCTGATGGGCCGCTCGCACCCGGCCGGCGTCGTCCTCGCCGCGGTCCTCTTCGGCATCCTCTACCAGGGCGGCTCCGAGCTCGCCTTCGAGATGCCGAGGATCAGCCGCGAGATGATCGTCGTCATCCAGGCGCTGGTCATCCTCTTCACCGGGGCGCTCGAGAACCTCGTGCGCCTGCCGGTCGAGCGCGGCTTCCTGCGCTTCCGGCGGAGGGCCGCGTGATCGACCTCGAGACCGTCCTCCAGCTCGCCGGCTCCGCCCTCCGCCTCGCGACGCCGCTGCTCCTCGCCTGCCTCGCCGGCCTCTACTCCGAGCGTTCGGGCATCTTCGACATCGGGCTCGAAGGCAAGATGCTCGCCGCCGCCTTCGCCGCCGGCGCCTTCGCCGCGGTCTCCGGCTCGGCCTGGGTCGGGCTTCTCGCCGCGATCGTCGCCTCCTCGGCGCTCGCCCTCCTCCACGGCCTCGCCTCGATCACCCTCAAGGGCAACCAGCTCATTTCCGGCGTCGCGATCAACTTCCTCGCCGCCGGGATGACCGTGCTGATCGGCGAGGCGTGGTTCGCCGAAGGCGGGCGCACGCCGCAGCTTTCCGGGGCGGAGCGCTTCCGGCCGCTCGAGTGGCCCCTCGTCGAGGCGCTCGCCGGCGTCCCGGTGCTCGGGCCGGTCTCCCGGCACCTCGTCTCGGGTCACAACGTCCTCGTCTACGTGGCGCTGCTCGCGGTGCCGCTGACGTGGTGGGTGGTCTACCGCACCCGCTTCGGCCTGCGCCTCCGCGCGGTCGGCGAGAACCCGGGCGCCGTCGACACCGCCGGGGTCTCGGTCGTGCGCCTGCGCTATGGCGCGGTGCTGATCGCGGGGCTCCTCTGCGGCCTCGCCGGCGCCTATCTCGCCACCGGCCAGTCGGCGGGCTTCGGGCGCGACATGACCGCCGGCCAGGGCTTCATCGCCCTCGCGGCGCTGATCTTCGCCAAGTGGCGGCCGTTCCCGGCGCTGTGGACGTGCCTGCTCTTCGGGGTCTTCCAGGCCGTCGCCATCCGCTTCCCCGACCTCGCGCCCCCCGAGCCGTGGCGGTCGATCCTCGTCTGGGGGCTCCGGGCGGTGGCGGTGGCCGCGATCGCCGCCTTCCTCGCCAACCTGCTCCGCAAGGGCCTCTTCGTCGAGCGGACCCTCGACGCCGCGGCGCTGGCGATCGGCGCGGCGATCCTCTGCGTCTTCCTGTGGCGGGGGGTGCTGCCCTCCGCCTTCATGCAGGCCCTGCCCTACGTCCTGACCGTCATCATCCTCGCCGGCTTCGTCGGCAGGGCGGTCCCGCCGAAGGCCGGCGGCCGCCCCTACGTCAAGGAGCGCTGAAATGGAGGCCGCCGACCTCGTCCGCACCCGCGCCGGCGACGCCCCCGTCGCGCTCGGCCTCGTCCTCGGCTCGGGCCTCGGCCACCTCGCCGACGCCGTCGACGGCGTCGCCATCGACTACGCCGAGCTCGCGGGCTTCCCCCGCGCCGGCGTCTCGGGCCACGGCGCGAGGCTCGTCGTCGGCGACCTCGAGGGCGTGCGCGTCGCGGTCTTCGGCGGGCGGACGCACTACTACGAGACCGGCGACGCCGCGGCGATGCGCGTGCCGCTCGAGACCCTCGCCGCCCTCGGCGCCCGCCGGCTGATCCTGACCAACGCCGCGGGCTCGTTCCGCCCCGACATTCCGCCGGGCGAGCTCATGCTCATCGCCGACCACATCAACTACTCGGGCCTGAACCCGCTGATCGGCGAGCCGAGCGACCGCCGCTTCGTGGCGATGGCCGACGCCTACGCCCCGGCGCTCCGCCGCGCCCTCGCCGCGGCCGCCGCCGCCGAGGGCGTCGCGCTCCCCGAGGGGGTCTACGCCTGGTACTCGGGGCCGTCGTTCGAGACCCCGGCCGAGATCCGCGCCCTGCGCGTCCTCGGCGCCGACGCCGTCGGCATGTCGACGGTGCCCGAGGTCATCCTCGCCCGCTTCCTCGGCCTCGAGGTCGCGGCGGTCTCGGCGATCACCAACATGGCCGCGGGCCTGAGCGACGAGGATCTCAGCCACGAGCACACCAAGGCGATGGCGCCGCTCGGGGCGGAGAAGCTCGAGCGCGTGCTCCGGCGGTTCCTCGCCGCCGGCGGCTGACCTGCACCGCAGCGCAGCGATCCGGTAACAGGTTGCCACGGGCAGCGTTTTCCGGAGCCGTGACGCTGGCAAGCCCCGTGCCCATCCGCTAGGGTCGGCGACGCGCGCAAGAGCAGCCGGCAGCCCCCCGATGCAGATCTACCTCCCCATCGCCGAGGTCTCCGTCAACGGGCCCGGGCTTCTCGTCATCGGGACGATGGTCGGCCTGCTCTCCGGCATGTTCGGCGTCGGCGGCGGCTTCATCCTGACGCCGCTCCTCTTCTTCATCGGCATCCCGCCGGCGATCGCCGTCGCGTCCGCCGCGAACCAGATCGCCGGCTCGTCGTTCTCCGCGTTCCTCGCCCACTGGCGGCGACGCACCGTCGACTTCCGCATGGGCGCCGTGCTCCTCGTCGGCGGCGTCCTCGGCTCGACGGTCGGCGTCCACATCTTCGAGGCGCTGCGCCAGAAGGGCCAGTTCGAGATCGTCGTCAGCCTGCTCTACGTCATCATGCTCGGCACCATCGGCGGGCTGATGCTGACCGAGAGCCTTCGCGCCATCCGGCGGCGCAACGACCCGAACGCGGTGCTCATCACCCGCAAGCGCCACACCTGGGCCCACGGCCTGCCGCTCAAGATGCGCTTCCGCACCTCGAACCTCTACGTGAGCGCGATCCCGCCCTTCGTCATCGGCCTCGTCGTCGGCATCCTCGCGGCGATCATGGGCGTCGGCGGCGGCTTCATCATGGTGCCGGCGATGATCTACCTGATCGGGATGCCGACCAAGGTCGTCGTCGGCACCTCGGTCTTCCAGTTCCTCTTCGTCACCGGCTTCACCGCCGTGCTCCATGCCGTGCAGAGCGGTTCGGTCGACGTGCTCCTCGCGCTCATCCTCCTCGTCGGGGGGGTCATCGGCGCGCAGATCGGGGTCGGGCTCGCGGCGCGGCTCCGGGCGGAGCAGCTCCGCATCGGGCTCGCGCTCCTCGTCGTCGGGGTCTGCCTGAAGCTCGCCGCCGACCTCGTGATCCGGCCGGAAGAGCTCTACTCGCTCACCTGGGCCTCCTGAGCCGTGCTCCGGCTCCTCGCGCTCGCGCTCGCTCTCGCACTGCCGCTTCCCCTCGCCGCGCAGGAGTCGGTCGTCACCGGGGTCTCGACCGACAACATCTCGCTCAATGCCAACTTCGACGGCTCCGAGCTCTTCGTCTTCGGGGCCGTGCGCCGCGACGCGCCGCCGCCGACGGACATGGGGCCGCTCGACATCGTCATCACCGTCAAGGGGCCGCCGCGGACGGTGCGGGTCCGCCGCAAGGACCGGGTGGCCGGGATCTGGGTCAACAACGCGACGCTGACGGTGCGGGCGGTTCCGAGCTTCTACGCGGTCGCGAGCACCCGGCCCGTCGCCGACGTGCTGAGCGAGACCGACCGCCTCCGCTACGGCATCGGCATGGACCAGGCGGTGCGGCGCATCCAGGGCAACGACAGCATCGCCGACCCCTCGACCTTCACCGACTCGATCGTGCGCATCCGCGAGGGGGACGGCTCCTACGCCCGCCTCGACGACGGGGTGGCGGTCGCCGAGGAGACGCTGTTCCAGACGCGGATCGAGATGCCCGCGAACCTCGTCGAGGGCGACTACGCGGCGGAGTTCTTCCTCGTCCGCGACCGGCAGGTGCTGAGCACGGCGACGACGATCATCCGCGTCCAGAAGACCGGGATCGAGCGCTGGCTCTACAATCTCTCGCGCAACCGCCCGCTCGTCTACGGGCTGATGTCGGTCGGGCTCGCGCTCCTCGCCGGGTGGCTCGCCAACACCGCCTTCCGCCTGTGGCGGCGGTGACTACGCCTCCGCCTCGAGCGCCAGCGCCGGCGCCTCGCGCGAGAGGTCGGCGGTGCCGAGCGGCTCGGTCGGGCGGGCGAGCGCGTAGCGGGTGACCCAGTGCAGGCGGTGCTCGGCGCGGGTCACCGCGACGTAGGCGAGGCGCTTCCACACCGGCAGCCCCGCCTCGCTCCGCCCGGACTGCGCCGCCGCCCAGAGGTCGGGGGCGAAGACCTGCACGTCGGACCACTGCGAGCCCTGCGCCTTGTGGATCGTCACCGCCGCCCCGTGGAGGAAGACCGCGCCCATGCTCGCGGCCGAGACGATCTCGGGCTCGTCGCGGTCGGGCGACTCGATCTGGATGATGCTCGCGACCCCGACGCGCGGATCCTCCGCCCCGACGACGTGGAGCCGCGCGAACCCCGGCCGGGCGCCGGGGCCGAGGTAGACGACCTGCGCCCCCTTCACGAGCCCCCGCGCCTCGAGGTCCATCCGCCGGCGGCGGTGTTTCAGGGGCAGCTCGATGCCGTCGCAGATCAGCGGCTCGCCGGGGAGGAGCGCGTCGGGCGGCGCGGCGTGGGCGACGCGGAAGGCGTTGATGAGCCGGACCCGGGTCGCGTTGCGCCAGACGAGAACCGGCGCCCGCGCCATCAGCCCGGCGTCGACCCGCGGACTGATCACGACGCGGTCGTCGCGTGCCGCCGCCTGGCGCACGAGATCCTCGAAGGCCGAGAAGCCGAGGGCGGGGTCGGCGAGCGCGTGGGCGAGGTCGAGGATCGGGCTGTCTGCGGCCTGCCGATGGATGCGCGAGAGGGTGAGGTGCGCCTCCTCGGAGAGGGTGTCGAAGATCATCCCTCCCGGCCCCCCGACCGGGGCGAGCTGGGCGGGGTCGCCGAAGAGGACGAGGGTCGAGAAGAGCTGGCGCAGATCGTCGTACTGGCGCTCGTCGAGCATCGAGGCCTCGTCGATCAGCCCGATGTCGAGCGGGTCCTCGCGCCGCTTCCAGCCCTTGATGAAGTCCGAGCCGCGCAGGCCCGCGGTGGCGAGCGCCCCGGGGATCGAGGGGTGGAGCTTGTAGAAGGCCAGCGCCCGGTCGAGGGCGGCGTCGGTCAGGCCCTCGACCTTCGGGCGGTCGGCCTTGCCGGTCAGCCATTCGGCGATCGCCTCGTACTCGGGATCGTAGAGCGGGGTGTAGAGGATGCGGTGGATCGTCGTCGCCGGCACGCCGCGCGCGCGCAGCACGCTCGCCGCCTTGTTCGTCGGCGCGAGGACGGCGAGGGTGCGCCGCGTCCGCGCCTTGCGGCTCTCGTAGTCGGTGGAGACGGGCTCGACCCCGGCGGCGACCATCGCCTTGACGAGGCCGGCGAGGAGCATGGTCTTGCCCGAGCCGGCGCGTCCGAGCACCGCGAGCGTCGGCTGCGGCCCGCCGCCCTCGGGGCGGATGGCGCCTTCGGCGAGATCGACCCCGGACGCGGCGAGGACCGTCTCGATCCGGGCCCATGCCCGCGCCTGATCGTCAGAGAGTTCCATGCCCGCCCGCGTGCCCGCCGTTGCCCCCTATCCCTAGCGGGCGGGGGCGGCGGGGGCCAGCGTCAGGCGGCGAGTCCGTGAACGGCCTCGACGGGCTCGGCGTGGCCGGGAAAGCTCGCGTCGAACCAGCGGTCCATGACCGGGACCGGGATCCCGGACTTGCGGGCGATCTCGGCGCGGGCCTCGACGGTCATCGGCCAGAGGCCGACGCAGATGCGCGCGCGGCCCGCGCCGGCGGCGCCGATCACGTCGGGCATCCAGCCGAAGCGCCGGTAGAGCGGCAGCGTGTGCTCGTAGACGACGCCCACCGCCTGCTCGAGCCCGAAGCGGAGGCCGAGCTCGATCCCCGCGGCCATCAAGGCCGGCGCGACGCGGGCGGAGGCGCCCGGGGCGAGGCAGAAGCGCGTACATTCCCAGATCAGCGGGCTCGCGATGCGGACGCCGTCGGTCAGGTGGAGGAAGTGCTCGGCGGTCATCGTGCGCCCGACCGTCGGCAGGATGCGGAGCGAGCCACCGTGGCGACCGTGGTCGTCCTGCCAGATCGCGTAGAGCGGATTGAGCGCGTCGTACTGGTCGACCTCCCGGCCGCTGCCGTCGATGGTCACTTCCCAGTCGAGCCGGTGCTTGAACTGGGCGGCGCGGTCCCGGAACATGGACTCGGCAAGAACAGGCTCACGAATGAGTTGATCGGCATAGAGATAGCGGATCATGTGAACTCCTTGCGTCTTATCGAGGCAAGAAATCCACTTCCATCCTTAAGAAAGCCCGAGCGTGCGCCGATTCAGTATTTCGGCAACGCCCCCTTGGGCACGATGATCCCCCGCGCCAGCGCCAGCGCGACGGCATGGGTGACGTTCGCCGCGCCGAGCTTGTGGCGGGCCGAGTCGATGTAGGCGCGCAGCGTGTTCTCCGAGATATGGAGGACGTCGGCGACGGCGGCGCGGCTCTGGCCGAGGCTGAGCTGGGTGAGCGCCTCGCGCTCGCGGGGCGAGAGGTCGGCGGTCGGGCCGTCGGTCTCCTTGTTGATGATCCGCATCGCCTGCTGGTGCATCAGGTGCGAGACGAGGAGGATGTCCTTGCCGTTGTCGCGGGTGAAGCGGCTCCAGCTCGCGTCGTCGGTGGCGTGGTTGAGGATGAAGAAGGCGAACTCGCCCCCCGGTCCCCAGATCGGCACCGTCCAGCCCTGGTTGCCGATGCCGTGCTCGGCCGCGTCGCGCGCCATCGCGCGGGCCTGCGGGCTCGACCAGTCGAGGGTCTTCCAGTCCATCGGGTGGAAGCGCCGGAGCCCGCCGACGACCACCGGGTCGATGCTGCGATAGTCCTTCTCGACGTAGCGCCGCGCCCACTCGAGGCTGTAGGTGAAGGCCCCGACCTGCTCGCCCTTGTGGGTCACCGTGTGATAGACGACGTGGGTTACCCCGAAATGGTCCCGGAGCTCGTGCGTCCAGACCTGAAGCTCGTCAACGGACTTCGTGGTCTGCAAACGCTCCAGCAGCGCCTCTAGTCCTGCCTGTTCCAACCTCGACCGCTTCCGAAGCGAGCCTCATCCCGATCTCCCGCGCGGCGACGAAGATGGCGTCGTCGAGCTGCTCGGCAAGCTCCACCATACCGTTCTTCTCGGAAAACTGCCGGATATCCTTGAGAATATCAATCACCCAGTAGGCTTTCATCTTCCGCGCCCTTCTTGTCGGGTTGTCCCCTGTGAGCGCGTCTTAGCACGATGGCAAGGTTGGTTAAATTCACCACTATCGATACCCCCGAAATGGTGGGGGAGCCAACCGGCAAGTCCTTGAAATATCTCAAAAGGCCCGGCCGGGGGCGGAGGGGAGTGCCTCCCGGCCGGGTTGGAGTCACGTTCCGGGGCGACTCGCCTCCACCGTGTCGGCGAAGGTGCGCAGGCCGGTCGTCGGCGCGCCGACGAGCACGGCCATGTTGCCGGGCTTGTGCTCGTTGCGGCGCATCTTGACGTGGGCGTCGGGGATCTGGGCCCAGGGGAAGACCTCGGACATGCAGGGGTCGAGCCGGCGCTCGAGCATCAGCTGGTTGGCCGCGCTCGCCTGCTGGAGGTTGGCGAAGTGGCTGCCCTGCACCCGCTTCTGGTTCATCCAGAGGTAGCGC